>NZ_BAAGRL010000011.1:0-77120 GCF_054782975.1 Myceligenerans halotolerans | reverse complement strand
CATCCTCCGTGTGGTCCGGAGGCAACACCGGCATACCGAACCCGTCCACCACCTCCACGTCATCGGGCTCCATGCCACCGAACCCACCCGCGCCGCTGAGGCACCCGCTCTCACGAGGCAGCGCGTCGACGCCCGGCGCGCGCCAGGCACCGTCGTCGAAGACCGAACCGTCGGACACGGAAGCCGACATCAGCACGCACCCCCTTCCAGGACCGGACAGCCCGGCACAAGATCACCGATCGCTCTTGTGTTCGATCCTATGGTTGTCGGCGGCAACCCGCTACCGCGGCATCCGATCTGTGGATAACGCATCTCACGGGCGACACAGCCAGCAGATCGCACCAGCAGCCTCATGAGGGCGGCCCAGGCGCCGCCGACCCGATCCGGACGCCTCCGCGCACCGGCGTTCACGGACGGCCGCGCCCAGGCCCCGAGTCCCCGGCAGCACCCTCAGCCGCGGTACCCCTCCGGCCGTGCCCGGTGCTCGCTCACCCGGTCCAGCCAGTCCCCCACGAGCGCTCCGAACAGCTCCGGCTGCTCCGCCTCGACGCCGTGCCCGGCGCGGTCCAGCACGGCGAACGTGGCGCGCGGGTACTTCTCGAGGATGGTCCAGGCGTCGCGGTAACCGGTCGTGGCGTCCTGCCTCCCGGCGAGGATCAGGCTCGGCCCGGTGAAGTCGCCGTCGTCCACCGCGAACGTGCCCTCGTACGACGCCGCGATCCGTGCGACGGCGGCCACGTCCATGGCGTCCTGGCCCGGCACGACGACCTCCTGACGACGGGCCCACGTCCCGGGGGTCTGGGCGACGCCGACGTCGTCCTCGTCGAGCGCCTCCGGCTCCACGCGGTCGGACAGGCCCGGGTCGCGGAACAGGATCCGGCGCGCCGGCAGGTCGCGCTTCTCGCGCGACGGCTCGATCACGGGCACCACGATCGCCATGCCGTCCGTCCGGTCGCGGTGCGCGGCCACCAGCCCGCGCGCCAGGTACCCGCCGTACGACTGCCCGACGACGGCGTACCTCCCCGGTACCAGGAGCTCCACCGCTGCCCGCAGGACCCGCAGGACGTCGTCGGACCCGTCGACGCCGGGCGCCCTCGTCCCGCCGTGCCCGGGCAGGTCGACGTACACCCGGCGCCAGTGCGGGCGCTCCGCGAACACCGGCTCGAACGACGCGGTCATCACCCGCAGGTCCAGGGTGAAACCGTGCACGAGCACGACCGTCGGCGCGTCCGGATCCTCGGGCCCGCGCACCTCGTGGTGCACTCGTGCCCCGTCGACCTCCACGTACGGCATACGACTCCCTCCGCCAGGTTCTGCCCGGAACACGCCACACGGTAGCCGGACACACCGACATCGACGACGCGACGCGACGCGACGCGACCACCCAACCCGACTCAACCCGCCACCCCACCCCACCCCACCCCACCCGGCCCGCCACGGCTCCGGCCGACGCCACCACCCCACCCACCGCATCGTGCGCTCCGACGCGCCGTCACCAGCTCCCACCAGCACCGCGACCGGTTTCCCTTATATCCTCTTTGTGATCGACCGAGGGAGCTCGATGCCGGACCTCGTCCCGCCCACCCCGCCCGCGCGGCCCCGCCGCAAGCACTACGACGCGTTCCTCTCCTACAGCCGCAGCGCCGAGGGCGACTTCGTGCCCCGGATCCAGTCGATGCTGCGCGGCTTCGGCAAGGGCGCGGCAGGCCCGTCGGACGATCGCGACCTGCGGCTCTTCGTCGACCGCTCGGGCCTGGCCGCGCACCCTCACCTGTGGCTGGAGATCAAGAACTGCCTCGCGGCCTCGGACCGCCTCATCGTGTTCGCCTCCCCCGGCGCCGCCGCGTCGGAGTGGGTCGACAAGGAGGTCCGCTGGTGGCTCGCCGAACGCAGCATCCACACGGTCTACATCGCCCTCACCAGCGGTGAGATCGTCTTCGATCACGGGCGCGGCAGCATCGACGCCGAAGCGACCACCGCCCTGCCCCCGGCCCTGATCGAGCACCTCGACCGCGAGCCCCGGTGGGTCGACCTGCGCGGCCCCCGCCGCGATCCCGGGCGCACCAACCATCCCGAGCTCCCCAACGCCCTGGCCGAACTCGCCGCACCGCTGCGCAACGCCGCCAAGGAGGACGTGCTCAGCGCGCACATCACCGCGCAACGCCAGCTCAACCGCCGCGCCCGCGCGCTCACCTCGGCGCTGTCGGTGCTGCTCGCCCTCTCGGTCGTGAACGGCGCCCTGGCGAGCCACTCCGCCGAGCGGGAGGCGGCGGCGTCGTACGAGCGGGACGCCCACCTGCTCGCCGCGGCGTCGCACGCGAGCCGCACCGAGGACCCCGACCTCGCCCAGTACCTCGCCGCGGAGGCCTACCACCGCGCGCCCGGGACGCAGACCCGGCACGCCTTCCTCACCGCCACGCTCGACACCTCGCACGACGACCAGCACCTGCTGCGCACCGTCGACACGCCCGGCGTGACGGCCCTCGCCGCCACCACCACCGGCACGGTGGGCCGGACGGCGACCGGCGGGCTGCTGCGCTGGAACCCCGAGGACGGCGACCCGGAGATCCTGCCCGGCGCGAGCGTCACCCTCCCCGAACCGGAGCTGCCGGCCGGGAGCACCTCCGTCGCCGGCAGCGAGGACGGGCGCGTGGTCGCGGCCGTCGACGCGGCCGGTGTCGTGCTCGGCCGGTTCCCCGCCGGCGGCGGCCTCCTGGCCGGCGACGGCGACCTGGTGCGCCTCTACCGCCCGCTCCTCGACGTGGCCGACGACGAACGGCTGGACCCCACGGGCGTCGCGGTCACCCCGGCCGGCGACGCCCTCCTGGTCACCTACGAGACCCGGGGCACGTGCCCCGGCGGCGCCACCCGCCAGCTCCTGCGGATCGCGCTGAGCGGCCCCGAGGGGGATCTCGACCTGGGCGAGGTCGCCGCGCACACGCACGCCTTCTTCACCAGCCCGGCCTCCCGCTGCGCCGCTGACGGGGGGCAGGACGCCCCCGTCCGCGCCGTCACGACGGACGTCGCGGCCGCCGCGCTCCATGCCGACGGCACCCGCCGGGTGGTCGTCGCCGACCCGCGCACCGGCGAGTCCCGCACCCTGGACCTCGACACCCTCGCGGTCTCCTCGGGCGACGAGCCGGACCAGGCCCCGGACGGGACCGTCCCCGCCCCGTCGCTCACCACGTGGGCCGGGCTGTCCGGCTCGGGCACCGCCACCCAGGTGACGCTCCACCACCCCCGGACCCGGCCCGACGACGGCGTCCAGGCCGCCATGTCGTGCCCCGTCCCCCACGGCTGGCGGAACCCGGAGCTCGCCGCGGTCGACGGTTCCGGATCCCGCGCGCTCGTGCGGACCGACGACGGACTCGTGGCCTGCACCGCTCCCCGGGACATGCTCTGGCCGCGCACCCGGACCTGGCACCTGACCGGTGCCGGCCCGGACGCGCTGGCCGTGCTCGCGCCCGAGGACCGCGTGGTCGCCGCCGACGGCGAGGAGCTCTCCCTGTGGCGCACCACGCGGGAGAGCAGCGACATGGACTTCCCGCCCGGCATCGCCGAGAGCCCGGCGGCGGCGCCCGTCGTCGCCTCCCGCTCGGGCGACCGGCTGCCCGAGCACGCGGCCACGACCGCCCTGTCCTGGCCCGACGGCACCGTCCAGGTCCACGAGAAGGGCACCGTCGAGGTCCCCGGCCTGGACGACGGCGAGCGCCTGCTCCCGGTCTGGCTCACGCCGTCGGCCACGGATGCCGGGGCCACGCGGCCCGACGACGGCGACCTGCTCCTCCTCGCACCGGACGGCCGGGCCTGGCTCAGCGACACCGACGCCCTCCAGCCCGGCCCGGCGGGCACGCTCGACCCGCCCGCGGAGCCGCTGCCGGACTTCCGCGAGCTGCTGCGCGGCGCCCACACCGCGTTCACCACCTGGGAGAGGGACAGCTGCCTGCCCCGGAAGCTCGGCGACCCGCCCTCGACCTGCCCCGTCCTGGTCGGCGCCCACCGGACGCCGGACCACCTGGTGCTCGTGGACTCCACGGGCGGGGTCTACCTCATGCGCCCCGGCCTCACCGAGGCGCCCCGCTACGTCCCCGACGAGCTCGGGATCGGCGAGCCGATCGCCCCGCCGTGGGACGAGCCGGGCCGCGTCTCCGTGGACGACGACGGGCGCTGGCTCGCCGTCGCCCCGCGCGGCCGGTCGCTGCGCGTCCTCGACCTCACGAGCCCCTTGCCGAGCTGGGATGTGCGGGGCGGGGCCATGGCGCAGGTGCACCTGGTGCCCGGGCTGTGGGAGGGAGAGGACTCGCCGCCCCGGCTGGTCACGCTCGCCGAGGACGGTTCCGTGCGCGCGGGGGCCGTCGCCGAGGACGGCCCGCTCCTGCCGCTGCTGTCCCCCGGTTCCCACGGCGGCGTCCTGACCGTCCTGGCCGAACCGGGGCTGGTCGTGCGGAACGAGGGCACGCTGCTGGCGCTGTTCGACATCCGGTCCGGCGCCCGGGTCGGGACGATCACGACCAGCCTGCGCGCCGCCGGGGAGGAGCCCGATCCCGGCACCGTGCACGCCGCACACGGGCGGCTCCTGCTGGTGCAGGAGCACGGGGTCACCATCAGCCGCGCGCTCGACAAGGGCGAGGACGCGATGCTGCACGAGGCGTGCATCTCGGCCGCGCCGGCGCTCACCCCGGAGGACCTGGCCCGGCTGGGCGTGCGCCACACCACGCCGCGCTGCCGCATCGTCCACACGGAAGGTCTGCCGGCGTTCACCGACCCGGCGCTCCTCGTCCCCGAGGCCCGGCTCGCACCGGCCCCGTTCCCGCCGGTCACATAGGAGATTGCGCGGGTAGCTGCCGGCACGAGGTTTCCGACCCGGGCACGAGCTTTGCGCCGCCCCTCCTCGGGCGATGCACGGCACGTTCATGCCTGGGTCGGAAACCTCGTGCCGAGAACGCCCAACGCACGCATGCCGCCCGCGACCGACCGGGCGTCGATCCCGGACTCACGGAGCCTCGCCGCGACCCGCGCGGAGCGGACGCCCGACGCGCACAGCACGTGCACCGTGGTGCCGTCCGCCCAGGCAGCGACGTCGGACACTGCCGGGCCCGCGTCCGGGCCGGTCAACGTCCCCGACGGGACGACTCGCGCTCCCGGGCAGGGCTCGATCGCCGACTCCCAGGTCTCCCGCACGTCGAGCACGAGGACGTCGGCGTCGCTGTCGCGCGCCGCCGCGAGTTCCGTCGCCGACACCTCGGCCGGGCGGGGTGCCCTGTCGTCCACCGCGGAACGGTCCGGGCCGGGGCCGCGGCCGGGCCCGCCTGCTGCGTCGCCGGTCTCGGCGCCGCCCACCCCGCAGAACACGGCGTACGGGTCCGCACCACGTCCGCCGTCGTTCCCCTCCCCGGTGGCGGTCAGGAGCTCCGTGACCGGCGCGCGGTCCGGATCGCGCCGCACCGTGAGCGTGCGCCACGTGCCCTCCAGGGCGTCGTGCACGGTGAGCCGCCCGAGCAGCGGGCGCCCGGCGCCCGTGATCAGCTTGATCGCCTCGGTCGCCATGATCGTGCCGACGGTTCCGCACACGGCGCCGAGGACCCCCGCCGTCGCACAGTCGGGCGACGCGCCTGGCGGAGGCGGGACCGGGAAGACGTCGCGATAGGTCACCCCCTGCGGGGCGTCGGCGCCCGCGCCCGCCCCCGCGTGACCCCGGTCCGCGGCCCAGAACGTCGAGACCTGGCCCGTGAACCGGTGCAGCGCGCCCCACACGCACGGCATGCCGAGGATCTCGGCGGCGTCGGAGAGCAGGTAGCGCGTGGCGAACGCGTCCGACCCGTCCAGCACGAGGTCGTAGCCGGCCAGGACGTCGAGCGCGTTGTGGCGCGTGAGGCGCTCGCGATGCTCGACGACGACGGTGTGCGGGTTCACCTCCCGCACGGTGTCGGCGGCCGACGCCGTCTTGGGCCGGCCCACGTCGCCCTCGCCGTGGACCACCTGTCGCTGCAGGTTGGAGGTCTCGACGACGTCGTCGTCCACCACGCCGAGCGTGCCGACGCCCGCCGCCGCGAGATACAGCAGCGCGGGGCTGCCGAGGCCTCCGGCGCCCACGACGAGCACGCGCGCGGCGCCGAGCCGCCGCTGGCCGTCCACGCCGATCCCGGGCAGCGCGAGATGCCGCGCGTACCGGGCGAGTTCGTCGCGCCGGAGCTCGGGCCCGGGCTCCACGAGCGGCGCCGTCACAGCGCCAGGTCCAGGTTGTCGCGCTCGCCGACCGCCACCCGGCCGCCCGTCGGGGACGACGCCAGAGCCTGTTCGCGGCGGGGCATGCGGCCCGCGCGGGCGGCGTCGTACCCGGCCTCGACGGCGAGCCGCATCGCGCGCGCCATACGTACCGGGTCCGCCGCGCGGGTCACGGCGGTGGCGAGCAGGACGCCGTCGCACCCGAGCTCCATCGCGAGCGCCGCGTCCGACGCCGTCCCGATCCCCGCGTCGAGGATCACCGGCACGGGCGACGCGGCGGCGATCGCCTCGATGTTGCGCGGGTTGGCGATCCCGAGCCCGGAGCCGATCGGCGACCCGAGCGGCATCACGGCCGCGCAGCCGGCGTCGGCCAGGTGGCGTGCCGTGACCGGGTCGTCGTTGGTGTACGGCAGGACGGTGAAGCCGTCCTCGACGAGGATGCGCGCGGCCTCGATGGTGCCGGCCGGGTCGGGCAGCAGGGTGACGTCGTCGGCGATGACCTCGAGCTTGACCCAGTCCGTGCCGCACGCCTCGCGCGCGAGCTGTGCCGTGAGGACGGCCTCTCGGACGGTGAAGCAGCCGGCGGTGTTGGGCAGGGCGCGGATGCCGAGTCGTTCCAGCATGGCCCAGATCGAGGTGTCGCCGGCCGGGTCGCCGCCCGGGTCGCCGGCCGGGGCCGCGGGCTCGGGCCGGGCCACGCGCCGCATCGCGACGGTGGTCAGCTCCGTGCCCGACGCCGTCAGCGCGTCCGCGAGCGCCAGCAGACTCGCGGCGCCCCCGGTCCCCATGACGAGCCGGGAGCCGAGCGGGATGCCGGCGATGGTCAGGGGCTCTGCGCCGGAGGGGGTGGTCATCGTCATCCTCCCTGGACCGCGGTGACGACCTCGACCCGCATCCCGGGCCGGATCTCGGTGCGGTCCCACGCGCCGCGCGGCACGACGGCGTCGTCCACGGCGACCGCGACGCCCCGCGGCACGCCGTCGACCACCACCTCCGGCACCAGGCGCGCGACGAGGTCGGTCACGGGCAGGGGCCCGTCGAGCGGGTAGGGCTCGCCGTTCACGACGGCGACGGTCTCGGTGGTCATGGAAGCTCCTGACTGTCTTGGGCGGCCGGGGCTGGGCGGGGGGCTGGGGTGAAGTGGGTGTCGAGGGTGGCGGACGTGTGCGGCGCCAGGAGCACGCCGCCGCGGTAGTGGCCGGTGGCCAGGACCAGGCCGGGTGCGGCCGCGCCGAGCAGCGGGGCGTTGTCCGGGGACCCGGGGCGCGATCGGGTGGTCGCCTCGATCAGGTCGGCCTCGTCGAGGGCGGGCAGGAGGGCGCGCGCGTCGCGGAGCAGGGCGAACACGTCGCCCGCGCGGGTGCGCGTGGTGGCGGCGCGCTCGTCGGAGGTGGCGCCGACGACGATCTCGCGGCGGCCGTCGGGCCGGGCGCGGCGGGGCACCACGTAGACGTGCCGCCCCTGGACGGTGCCGCGCACCACGACGGACGGACCGAGCGTCACGTCGGCGTCGAGTCGCAGAGTCGTACCGGGGACCGGCCGGGTCGAGGCACCCGGGTACAGCGCGGCACTCGCGTGCCCGGCGGCGAGAACGACGATTCCGCCCGTGTCGTCGGGCACGGCCATGGTCGGCCGGGCCCTCCACTCCGTCCCCGCGTCGTCGCGCACGCCGACCACGGCATCGCCGTCCCACGTCAGCGCGGCGGCGGCACGCTCCACCAGCCGCGCCCGCGGGTGACGCCGCACCATGTCGAGCAGGGCCCGCTGCACGGCGCGCGGGTCGACCTGGTGGTCGCCGGGCACCCAGGCGGCGCCGGCGACGCGCGGCCCGAGGGACGGTTCCCTCCTCCGGGCCTCGGCCACGGTGATCTCCTCGGACTCCAGGCCCAGCTCGCGGTGCAGTGCCAGGCGCCGGCGCAGCAGGGCGGCGTCGTCGGCGTCGTAGGCGACGGCGAGCGTCCCGGTCGTGTCGAGGCCGAGCGCCCCGGGTGCGAGGCCCGCCGCCCGCTCCAGCCCGGCGGCGAACTCCGGCCAGAGCCGCACGGACTCCGCGCCGGCCCGCGCGAGGCGTTCCTCCCCGAACTCCGCCTCCATGGTAGGCCCGAGCATCCCGGCCGCGGCGTGGGTGGCGCCGTCACCGGGCGCGGGGTCGAGCACGGTGACGGCCGCCCCGGCCGCGAGCCCCCGCCACGCGGCGGTCAGCCCGATGATCCCTGCGCCGATGACGACGACGCCGGCCGCGGGTTCGCCCGCGCGACGGTGTTCCACTCTCCTGCTCCCTTCGCCGGCATGACCCGGATCAGGTTCGACGGTCGGCGCCATTCGCCCTCTCAGCCCCGTGCGGGGCTCCCGTGCACGTGCCCCACCATAACGGGTCCGGCTCATACGCCCCGCCCCGCCGCCAGGGCCAGTCGAACGAGCACTTGATATCATCGATGCCCGTCAGCGATATCAAGAGGGGGTGGCCTCGATGGCACGTACGGTCGTGGACCTGGACGACGCTCTGCTGAAGCAGGCGGCCGAGATCTTCGGCACGCCCACCAAGGTGGCGACGGTCAACGCGGCGCTGGAGGACGCGATCAAGCGCCGCAAGCGCCAGGTGTTCTTCGACTTCCTGGCGGACGGCGGCCTCCCGGACCTGACCGGCCCCATCGAGCCGGCGCCCGACGCCCACGGGAACACCGGGGCCGCCTGAGATGGCAAGGACGTTCCTCATCGACAAGTCGGCGTTCGCGCGGTACGGAAAGCCCGCGGTCCGTGAGGTCCTGGAGCCTCTGCACCATGCCGGACGGCTGGCGGTGTGCGGCGCGGTAGAGGTCGAGATGATGTACTCCGCCCGCTCGAAGGACGACGCCGAACGCCTTCGCTCGGGCCTCGAAGGCTTCGACCGGCTGGCCATGCCCGACGAGATCTGGGACCGGGCTCTCGACGTTCAGGAGGAACTGGTCAAGGCGGGTTCGTGGCGTGCGGTCTCCCTTCCCGATCTCGTGATCGCCGCCACCGCCGAGCGCCACCAGGCCACCGTCCTCCACTACGACGGCGACTACGACCTGATCGCCGGCGTCACGGGACAGCCGACGCAGTGGGTGGTCCCGGCCGGAACCGCCGACTGACGCGCCTAGACTGCGGTCCCGTGGACCCTCGTACCCGGCTCGCCGACGCCCGCCTGTACCTGTGCACCGACGCCCGGGAGTCATCGGGCGATCTCGAACCGTTCCTGCACCGGGTGTTCTCCGGCGGGGTCGACGTCGTGCAACTGCGCGACAAGTCGCTGGACGCGACGCGCGAGCTGGAGCTGCACGCGCTGGTGGCGCGCGTGGCGGCGGAGTACGGGGCGCTGTGGGCGGTCAACGACCGGGCCGACATCGCCGGTCTGGCCGGCGCGCCCGTGGTGCACATGGGACAGGACGACCTCTCCCCCGCCGACGTGCGCACCCTCCTGGGTGGCGGTCCGGTCCTCGGCCGCTCCACCCACGCGTTCGACGAGGCCGTGGCCGCCGAGGCCGACGACCGCGTCGACTACTTCTGCGTCGGCCCCCTGTGGTCCACCCCGACGAAGCCCGGCCGCCCGGCGGTCGGCCTGAACCTCCTGCGGGAGGTCGCCGCCACCCGGCCCGCGACCCCGTGGTTCGCGATCGGCGGCATCGACGCCGACGACGACGGCCCGGGCCCCACCCGCCTCGACCAGGTCCTGGAGGCGGGCGCCACCCGCATCGTCGTCGTCCGCGCCATCACCCGGGCCGAGGACCCGGAGAAGGCGGCGGCCCGCCTCCGCCGCCGCCTCACTACCTGACCGGCCCCCTCTACTCCTACTGAACCGGCGTCAGCAATGGTGATCAGCCGTTCCAGGCCCTCGTGAACTCCTCCAGGTTGATCTTGCCGTCACCGTCGGCGTCGGCGTTCACGAAGATCGAGGTGAGGTCCTCGTTCGTGACCTCCTCGCCGCGGCCGCTCATCGCCCGGCGGAACTCGTCGGCCGTGATGTGGCCGTCGTCGTCGGCGTCGAACTCGTGGAACGTGGCGGTCAGCTCGTCATCGGCGGTCACGGGAAGCCCTCCTGAAATTTCCGGCATGTTCGGTCCGGAGCAGGCTACCGCCAACCCCCGCCGCCCGGGCTACTCCCGTTTCGGCCCCACCCACACCTGCTGGGCGTTGACGAACTCGCGGATGCCGTGCGGGCCGAGCTCGCGGCCGTAGCCCGAGCGCTTGATCCCCCCGCTCGGCAGCCGCGGGTCGGTCTTCACGATCCCGTTCACCGCGACCTGGCCCGCCGCGATCCGGGACGCCATCGCCTCGCCGCGCTCGGGCGTGGACCACACGCTCGCCGCCAGCCCGTACTCGCTGCGGTTGGCGATGGCCATGGCGTGCTCGGCGTTGTCGGCCTTCATCACCACCATGACCGGCCCGAACGTCTCCTCGCGGCACGCCGCCATGCCCTCGGTGACGTCCGTCAGCAGCGTGACGGGGTAGAAGAACCCGTGCCCGGCGGGCATGGTCCCGCCGAGCAGCAGGCGCGCGCCGGCATCGACGGTCTCGGTCACCTGGCGGTGCAGGTTGTCGCGCAGGTCGGCCCTGGCGATCGGCCCCACCTGCGTGCTCGCGTCCCGCGGGTCCCCGACCACGAGCTTCTCGAGCCGCCGCTGCAGCTTCTCGACCAGCTGGTCGTACACCGGCGCCTCGACGATGATCCGCTTGGCCGCGATGCACGACTGCCCCGCGTTGATGATCCGCGACAGCGTGATGACCTCGGCGGCCGCGTCCAGGTCGGCGTCGGCCAGCACCAGGCAGGGGTCGCTCCCGCCGAGCTCCAGCACCGCCGGCTTGATCTCGCTCGCAGCGGCGCCCGCCACGGCCGATCCCGCGCGCGCCGACCCCGTGAACGACACCGCCCGCACCCGCGGGTCCCGGATCACGCCCTCCACCGCCGCCGTCTCCAGCGGCAGGTTCGCGAACACGCCCGCCGGCACGCCCGCCGCCGCGAGGGCGTTCGCGATCGCCTGCGCGCAACCGGGCACGTGCGGGTCGTGCTTCATGACGCACGTGTTGCCCGCCATGAGGGCCGGCGCCGCGAACCGCGCCGCGAGCCAGAACGGCGCGTTCCACGGCAGCACGCCGAGGACCGTCCCGAGCGGCAGGTACTGCACGTAGCTGCGCGTCGCGTCGGACTCCAGGACGTCGTCGGCCAGGTACCCCGCCGCGTGGGTGGCGTAGTGCTCGAAGCACCACGCCGCCTTCGCGACCTCACCGTGCGCCTCGGTGACGGGCTTGCCCATCTCCTCGGTCATGAGCGGCGCGAGCTCGCCCGTGTGCTCGCGCAGGTAGGCGCCCACGGCGGCGAGCACCTCCGCCCGGCCCGCGATCCCGAGGTCGCGCCAGGACGGCCAGGCCGACTCGGCGGCCCCCAGCACGGTGTCGACCTGCTCGGGACCTGCGGGCTCCATCTCGGCCACGACCTGTCCGGTACTCGGATCGATGGCAGTCAGCATGCGGACCTCCTCCTCACGCAATCTCTGCGATGTCAGGGCGGATGGGGGTGGGGGCGTCGGGCTCCGTCCCGTCGTCGTGCACGACGACGGTCGCGGACTCGGGGACGACGGCGGACGCCGGCGCGGGCGCGTACTCCGGCTTGCCCACGAAGTCCTCGTCCAGGGTGTAGAACGACTCGCAGCCGTCGGCCGTCACGTGGATGGTGTCGGAGATGCCGACCGTCTTGTCGCCGTCGACCCCCCACATCCACGGCAGGATGTGGAACGTCATGCCCTCGCGCAGGATCGTCGGGTTGCCCTGGTTGAGGCTCAGGATGTAGCCCTCGTCCCAGCTCGGCGGGAAGGCGATGCCGATCGAGTAGCCGGACCGGGTGATGAGCCGCGCGCCCACCCTGTTGTCCGAGATGATGTTGCGCACGATGTTGTCGGCGTCGGACACCGTCAGGCCCGGCCGGATCGCCGCCTTCACCTCCTTGAGCGCCAGCTTCATGCGCTCCTGGGCCATCAGCATCGACGCGGACGGATCGTCGAGGACCACCGTGCGCATCATCGCCGTGTGGTAGCGCCGGAAACAGCCGCCCACCTCCATGAACACGTGCTCGCCCGGCTGGACCGTCCGGCCCTCCCAGGTCGCGTGCCCGATCATGCTCCGCGGGCCCGAGACCACGTACGGCATCACGGCCGGCGGCTCTCCCCCGGCGCGGAACATGGCGGCGCTGATCTCGGCGCCGATCTCGTTCTCCGTCACCCCCGCCGCGCACGCCTCGATACCGGCGCTCATCCCGGCCTCGGTCGCGCGGGCGGCCTTGGCCATGATCCCGAGCTCCGCCGCCGACTTGATGAGGCGCCCCTCCTCGACGATGCCGAAGCAGTCGAGCAGGCGGCCCTCGGTGAACGCTGTGTGGATGTAGTCCTGGTGGTAGGCGGGGAAGAAGTAGCTGTTCCGCTCGTAGCCGACGTCCTTCGCGTGCAGGCCGAACTCCCGCAGCGCCTGCACCAGGCTCTGGATGGCGTCACCGGTGTCCGGGTAGGGCCGGGTCTCCTCGACCCAGGTGCGCGCGTGGACGTTGGACTCCTCCATCGCGCGCGTGATCATGAAGGGCTCGATGTCCAGGGGCACCACCAGCGCCTGGAAGAACGAGTACCCCGTGGTCTGGTAGTCCGTCAGGTACATGAGGTTCTCCGGATCGGTGATCACCACCGCGTCCAGCAACCGGTCCGCCATGCGCCTGCGCAGCTCCGCCAAGCGCCTCTGATACTCCTCGAACGGGAACGTCATGTCGTCGCGCTGTCTCATCTCTCAGGCCTCCCTTCGTGGTGCTCGTCCGTTACCGCCTGCTGTCTGCTGCCTTGTCGTCCGGCCGGTCTCACCCGGCGTCGCGCACCGCCCGGGCGAGGATCTCCAGGCCCTCCGTCAGGTCGTCGTCGGGGATGGTCAGGGGCGGGATCAGCTTGAGCACCCGGCCGCCCGTGCCGCACGGGCAGACCAGCAGGCCCGCCTCGAAGCACGCCGTCGTCACGGCCTTGGCGAGGGCGCCGTCGCCCAGGTCGAGCGCCTGGATCATGCCCACGCCGCGCACCTCGAACCCGCGGCCGGCCTCCTGGGCGATCGCCCGCAGCGCGTCCGCCATCACCTCCCCCTTGGCGCGCACCTGCGCCATGAGCACGTCGTCGTCGAAGTAGCCGAGCGCCTCGCGGCCCGCCACGAACGACAGTCCCTGGCCGCGGAACGTGCCGGTGTGCTCGCCCGGGGACCAGCGTGCGTCGTGCTCGGGCTTGACGAGGTTCATCGCGAGCGGCGTGCCGAAGCCGCCGATGCCCTTCGCGAGACACACGATGTCGGGGTCCAGGTCCATGCCGTCGAAGCTGAAGTAGCTGCCCGTCCGGCCGCAGCCCACCTGGATCTCGTCGATGACGAACAGCGCGTCGACGTCCCGCGCGAGCTGCTGCACGGCCCGCAGCCACTCGCCGCTCGCGACGTGGACGCCGCCCTCGGCCTGGATGGTCTCCACCACGAAGGCGGCCGGGGGCTTCAGCCCGCTGGAACTGTCGGCCAGCAGCGCGCGGTAGTCCTCGAGCGACCGCATCCCGCCGCCGGGTGCGGTCTCGAAGGGCAGGCGGACCACGTGCTCCAGCGGGACGCCGGCGGCGTTCCGGAAGTAGTCGTTCGCGGTCAGCGCGAGGGATCCCAGCGTCATGCCGTGGAACCCGTGCGTGAACGCGACGACGTCGCGCCGGCCCGTGACCCGCCGGGCCAGCTTGAGGGCCGCCTCGACGGCGTTGCTGCCCGTGGGGCCCATGAACTGCATGCGCATGGTCATGCCGCGCGGGCCCAGGATCTTCTCCGCGAATCCCTGCAGGAAATCGCGCTTGGCCGTCGTCGCCATATCGAGGCTGTGGACGACGCCGTCCGCCTCGAGAAAGGCGATAATTGCCCTTTTCATCCGCTCGTTGTTGTGCCCGAAGTTGAGCACACCGGCACCGGCGAAGAAATCGATGTAACTCCTACCGTCCTCGTCGGTCTGCCGGGCGTTCGACGCCGTGGTGAACACCGTGGGCCACATCCTGCTGTAGCCCCGGATCTCTGACTCCCACTTCTCGAAGACCTCCATGGGCCAGATCTAGTTTCTCGCACCGCTCCCCGTCAAGGAACTCGCCGCGATTTTTCCGCCCGGATTCTGCGGGGAAACGCAGCCGTCACCGGCCACCGCACGATTTATCCTCGATGTCCGGCGAGGGTCGGACCAAGGCCATCCTCACGGCATGGCGATCTCGCGGTCGCCGACGACGGCGACGGTCCGCTCCCCCTTCCGCACCAGCGTGGGACGGACCAGCTCGACGACACGGTCCGCCGTCGCCGTCATCACCGCCGCCGTGTCCGCGAAGCCCGCGAGCTCCGTGAGGGCGACCAGGGTCGGCGGCATGAGGCGCGCGGCGCCGGCCTCGCGCTCGGCGAGGATGTCTGCCGGGTACCACCAGCCCGCCTCGACCGCCTCGGTGGTCCAGGCGTCGGCGGCCTGCCCGGCGGGGAGGGCCGTGACGAAGAACGCGGCGTCGTACCGCCGAGGCTCCTGCTCGGGGGTGATCCAGCGCGCCCACGGGTGCAGGAGATCCGCGCGCAGGACCAGTCCGGCGTCGTCGAGCACCTCGGCCAGCGTGCGGGTCCGGTCGAGCAACGCGGAGCGCGCGGCACGCAGCCACGCGTCGTCGGGCAGCGGCGGTTCCGTGCCCGACGACGGAGCCCCGGGCGGGCCGGCGGTTCCGACGTTCCCCGCGAGCAGGATGCCGCACTCCTCGAACGTCTCGCGCACGGCGGCACCCACGAAGCCCGTGGCCTCGCCGGGCTCGCACGAGAACCGGCTGCCCCACTCCTCGGGACCCGGGCCCCGGACACGGGCGGGCGCGATCGCGTCCCCGGCATCGACGGCGCCGCCGGGAAAGACGGTCATCCCGGCGGCGAACGCCATCGTCCCCACCCTGCGCTGCAGGAACACCTGCAAGGGGGCACGCTCACCGGAGGGATCGGGCCGGTCGCGCACCAGGATCACGGTGGCGGCGGCCCGGGGCACGACAGGACTGGTGTTCACCCGGGCAACGTAACCGCCATCCGCCGCGTTCGGCAGTACGTCGTGAGATCGGCAGCTTGAACAACCGATCTCACGACGTACTGCCGAACCCACACGGGAGCCCTTAGCCGGCGTCCGCGTCGACCCAGTCGAAGGTCTTGGTCACGGCCTTCTTCCAGTTCCGGTAGAGGCGCTCGCGCTGCTCCTCGGGCATCGCCGGGGTCCAGCGGCCGCCCTCGGCCCAGTTGTCCTCGACGTCGGACTCGCCGGACCAGAAGCCGACGGCGATGCCGGCGGCGTAGGCAGCTCCGAGCGCCGTCGTCTCGGCGACCTGCGGACGGACGACGTCGACCCCGAGCAGGTCGGCCTGGAACTGCATGAGCAGCTGGTTGGCGACCATGCCGCCGTCGACCTTCAGCTCGGTGAGCTCGACGCCGGAGTCGGCACGCATGGCGTCCACCACCTCGCGCGTCTGGAAGGCCGTCGCCTCCAGGGCGGCCCGGGCGATGTGGTTGCGGTTGACGTACCGCGTGAGCCCCACCAGCGCGCCCCGCGCGTCCGAGCGCCAGTACGGCGCGAACAGGCCGGAGAACGCGGGCACGAAGTACGCCCCGCCGTTGTCCTCCACCTTGCCCGCGAGGTACTCGATGTCGGGCGAGTCGGCGAAGAGCCCGAGGTTGTCACGCAGCCACTGCACGAGCGACCCGGTCACCGCGATCGACCCCTCCAGCGCGTACACCGCGTCCGCGTCGCCGATCTTGTAGCAGACGGTGGTGAGCAGGCCGTGCTTCGACGGGATCTTCTCCGTGCCGGTGTTGAGCAGCATGAAGTTGCCCGTGCCGTAGGTGTTCTTGGCGGTGCCCACCTCGAAGCACGCCTGGCCGAACGTCGCCGCCTGCTGGTCGCCGAGGATGCCGGCGATCGGCACGCCCGGCACCATGCCCTTCGCGCGCCCGTGGCCGTACACCTCCGACGACGACCGGATCTCGGGCAGCATCGACATCGGGATGCCCATGTCGGCGGCGATGTCCTCACGCCAGGACAGCGTGTCGAGGTCCATGAGCATGGTGCGCGACGCGTTGGTCACGTCGGTGACGTGCACGCCGCCGTCGACGCCGCCGGTCATGTTCCACAGCACCCACGCGTCGGTGTTGCCGAACAGCAGGTCGCCGCGCTCGGCGGCCTCCCGCGCGCCCTCGACGTTGTCGAGGATCCACTTCACCTTGGGCCCGGAGAAGTAGGTGGCGAGCGGCAGGCCCACGACGCTCTTGTACTTGTCGGCCCCGACGTCGCCGCCGAGCTGTTCCACGATCGCCTGCGTGCGCGTGTCCTGCCAGACGATCGCGTTGTACACCGGCTTGCCGGTGTTCTTGTCCCACACGACGGTGGTCTCACGCTGGTTCGTGATGCCGACGGCCGCGAGGTCGGTGTAGTTGATGCTCGCGCGGGACAGGGCGCTCCCCACGGCCTGCCGCGTGTTGTCCCAGATCTGCTCCGGGTCGTGCTCCACCCAGCCGGGCTGCGGGAAGATCTGGTCGTGCTCGAGCTGCCCGGACGAGACGATGGTCCCGGCGTGGTCGAACACGATGGCCCGGGAGCTCGTGGTGCCCTGGTCGATGGCGAGGACGTAGTCAGGCATGGTTCTCCATCCACTTCGTTGTGTAGTTCACTTGCGGGGGCCGTTCAGAAGGCTACGGCGGGGGCGAGCACGCCGCCCAGGACACCGCCGATGAGGGGGCCGACCACCGGGACCCAGGAGTAGGACCAGTCGCTGCCGCCCTTGCCCTTGATGGGCAGGATCGCATGCGCGATGCGCGGCCCGAGGTCACGGGCGGGGTTGATGGCGTACCCGGTCGGGCCGCCGAGGCTCGCACCGATCCCGGTCACCAGCAGCGCCACCGCGAGCGGGCCCATGTCGCCGGGCCAGTTCGCGAACGACAGCACGACGAACACCAGCACGAACGTGCCGATGATCTCGGTCACCATGTTCCAGCCGTACGAGCGGATCTCCGGACCGGTGGAGAACACGGCCAGCTTGGCCGCGCCGGGGGCCTCCTCATCGAAGTGCCGCTTGTGCGCGAGGTAGGTGAACACGGCGCCGAGGAAGGCGCCCGTCACCTGTCCCGCGATGTAGATCGTCGCGTTGCCGGCGGTCGCCGCGATGCCGGGACCCAGATCCTCGGCCCCGCTCGCGAGGATGCCGACGGTCACCGCCGGGTTGATGTGGGCGCCGCTCTTGAAGGCGACGAACACGCCGGAGAACACCGCCAGACCCCAGCCGAAGTTGATCAGCAGCCAGCTGGCGCCGACTCCGACCCCCTTGGTCTTCGGCAGGATCGCGTTGGCGACGACGCTGCAGCCGAGCAGGGTGAGCATCATCGTCCCGAGCATCTCGGTGACGAACAACTGGATGGTTGACATGGGCCGGTTTCCTCTCTCGTTGACTTCGTTGTCGGTCGGTGCGCCGTGGCGCACTCGGCATGTGTCAGGTCCGCAGCGGCCGCATGGGCGCGACGTCGGACGCGCGGTCGCGCACGACGGCGGCCGCGGCGTCGTCGGGTTCGGCGGCGGCCGCCGCCTCCGCCCGGACCCGCGCGGTCCAGGACTCGGTCTCCGCGGTCCGGGTGGCGTCGTCCCAGCCGAGCAGCGGCGCGACGACGTCGGCGATCTCGTCGACGGCGGCGAGGGCGCCGTCGGGCACCTCGTAGACGAGGCGGGTGCGGTGCGCGAGCACGTCCTCCAGGTGGATCGCGCCCTCGTGGCTCACGGCGTAGTGCACCTCGGCGCGCAGGTAGGCCGGGGCCGCCTCGAGCGGCCGGGCGAGCGACGGGTCCGCCTCGCACAGCGCGACGATCTCGAAGAGGTTCGCGCCGTACCGGTGGAGCAGGTGGTCCACCATCGCCGGGGTCCACCCGTAGTGCCGCGCCCAGGCGGCGGCGTCGCTCCGCGCGGCCTCCAGCCCGTCCGCGCCGAGCAGCGGGATCTCGTGCGTGATGCTCGGCCGCGCGACGGCGTCGTCGCCGAGCGCGAAGTCGACGGCGTCCTTGGCCATCACGCGGTACGTCGTCAGCTTGCCGCCGGCGATCACCGTCAGGCCGGGCGTGGGCGAGGCGACCGTGTGTTCCCGCGAGACCTTCGCGGAACTGGTCCCCTCCTTCGTCCCGGGCTGCAGCAGGGGGCGGAGTCCCGCGTACGTCCCGATGACGTCCTCGCGCCGAAGCGCGCAGGACAGCACCGAGTTCGCCTGGTCGAGCACGTAGTCGATGTCGGCGGCGGTGGCCACGGGGTGCGTGGGGTCGAGCTCCCACGGCGTGTCCGTGGTGCCGAGGATCCAGTACCGGGACCACGGGATGACGAACAGCACCGACACCGGTGTCTGCAGGATCAGTCCCACCTCGCCCCGGATCCGGTCCCGGGGCACCACCACGTGGACGCCCTTCGACGCCAGCACCCGCAGGCCGCCCTGGTCGCCCGCGAGCGCTTCGGTGTCCTCGGTCCACACGCCGGTGGCGTTGATGACGTGCCGGGCCCGGACGGTGATCTCGCGGCCGGTCTCCAGGTCGACGACGACGGCGCCGTCCACGGTGCCGTCGTCGTCCTTGGTGAGCGCGGTGACCTGGGTCCGGGAGGCGGCGTGCGCCCCGTGGCCGGCGGCGGTCCGGACGAGGGTGGCCACGAGCCGGGCGTCGTCGACGGACGCGTCCCAGTACTGGACGGCGCCGACGGCGGCGTCGTGGGCGAGGTCGGGGAACTTCTCCGCGAGACGGCGGCGCGACAGGTGCCGGTGCCAGGGCATGGCGCGGCGGCCGCGGCCGATGGTGGCGAGGGTGTCGTAGAGCGCGATGCCGGCGCCGACGTAGGCCCGCTCCCAGACGCGGTGCTCCAGGGGGTACAGGAAGGGCACGGGGCGGACGAGGTGGGGGGCGAGCTCCTTGAGGAGGAGGTCGCGCTCGGTGAGGGCCTCGCGGACGAGGTGGAAGTCGAGCATCTGCAGGTAGCGCAGGCCGCCGTGCACGAGCTTGCTGCTGCGGCCCGAGGTGCCCGAGGCCCAGTCCTGGGCCTCGACGACGGCGGTGGTCAGGCCGCGGGTCGCGGCGTCGAGCGCGATCCCGGCGCCGGTGACGCCGCCGCCGATCACCAGGACGTCCAGTGCGGCGCCGGCCTCCGTGGACCGCTCCAGCGCGGTGAGCGCCCGGGTCCGGGACTCCATGGTGAGACGGGTGGTGACCATGCCGTTCCCTTTCGACTGCTTTTCGCTGCGACGCATCGTGCTTGTGCCGGTCATTGCCGACGGCGGTGCTGGACCAACAGCACACCTTGCCGGGCACGGACGTGCAAGCCGTATGCACAAACGTGCAAGAATCTCCTGCGTCGCGCCGGTGCGATCGGCGCGACGACCAGGAGGAGTCAGCCATGCCGGACCGTGAGCGGGACCTCGTGACCGCGGCGACCATGTATTACCTGCAGGACGCGAAGATGGAGGCCATCGCCAAACACCTGCATACCTCGCGGTCGACGGTGTCGCGACTGCTCAAACGTGCACGCGAGGAGGGGATCGTGGAAATCACGCTCCGCCCCGCGCATTCCAAGGCCCCCAGCCTGGGCCGGCACATCGCCGCCACCTTCGGCGTCGCCGCGTACGTGGTCCCGGTCCCGGACTCCGCGGGCCTGTCGGACCGCCTGGACCAGGTGGCCATGGCCACGGCCCGGCTGGTGGGCCGCTGGTTCGACTCCGAGATGGTGCTCGGGATCGCCTGGGGCACCACGCTCGCCGCCATCGCGGGCCATCTGCCGCGCAAGCCCACGCGCGGGTCCGAGATCGTGCAGCTCAACGGCGCGGCCAACACGCGCACGTCCGGCGTCTCGTACGCGGGCGACCTGGTCGCCGGGTTCGGCACGGCGTTCGACGCGCACGCGCACTACTTCCCCGTGCCGGCGTTCTTCGACTACGCGACCACCAAGGAAGCGATGTGGCGGGAGCGGTCCGTGCAGCGCGTGCTCGACGTCCAGTCCCGGATCGACATCGCCCTCTTCTCGGTGGGCGCGGCGGTCTCCGGAGGGCTGCCCTCGCACGTGTACGCGGCCGGCTACCTCGAACCGCAGGACACCGAGCTACTCCACGCGGAGGGCGTCGTGGGAGACGTGTGCACCGTGTTCCTCCGGGCCGACGGCAGTTACCAGGACATCCCGATCAACGCCCGGGCCACCGGCCCGACCCCGCGGCAGCTGCGCCGGATCCCCCGGCGGCTGTGCGCCGTCGCCGGCGACAACAAGGTCCCGGCGCTGCGGGCAGCCCTGGCGGCCGGCGTGGTCACCGACCTGGTGCTCGACGAACGCACGGCCACACGCCTGATGCGGGGCGCCACCGGCACCGCGAGCCGGTGAGAACCACGAGGTTGCTTGCGGTTGAGAGGGCCGGGACGAAAGCAAGCTCGTGGTCCGCCCTTGGACAAGGTCGATTGTGAACCGGTTCGACGCCTTCGAGCTCAGGCAGCTGGCTGGGACAGCGCGTGCGTGCCAGCACTTCCCTGATTTGGCGGGGATTTTCCCGGCTGGATACTTGCGCGCCCTGGCGCTCGTGTGGTTGAGTGCGAACCGGTTCACAACCCGAACCGGTTCACATCGACGCAAGGAGGCGGAGTGGCCACCATCGGCGACGTCGCACGCATCGCGGGCGTGTCCCGCAGTACGGTGTCGTACGCGCTGTCCGGCAAGCGTGCGATCTCCGACCAGGCGCGCAAGCGCGTCGAGGCCGCGGTCCGCGAGCTCGGCTACACGCCGAACGCGGGTGCCCGGGCGCTGGCGACGTCCCAGACGATGGTGATCGGCCTGCTCGCCCAGTTCCTGGAGGACGAGTTCGCGCCCGCGATGCTCCAGTACATGCTGGGCGTCTCCAACACGGCCCGGGAGCTCGGCTACGACATCCTGCTCTCCACCGAGGAGGACGGCACGCGCGCCCTGCGGCGCATGAGCGACTCCCGGATGGTCGACGGCGTCGTGCTGCTCAACGTCGCCGACGAGGACGACCGCCTCCCCGTGCTCCGGGCCGCGCCCCAGCCGGGTGCGCTCGTCGGCCTGCCGGGCGACTGCACCGGGGTCGACGTCTTCGACCTGGACTTCGAGGAGGCCGGCCGGCTCATGGTCGACCACCTGTTCCGGCTCGGGCACCGCGAGCTGATCCTCGTGTCCCAGCCGGAGCACGTCGTCGAACGCGGAGGCGCCTACGTGTGGCGCCTGCAGAACGCGGCGCAGGAGGCGGCGCGGGCGCGCGGCGTCACCCTGCACGCGACGTTCGGCTCGTCGCGGCAGCCCGACATCGGCCGCGACCTGACCGCGCTCCTCGACGCGCACCCCGGCGCCACGGGCCTGATCCTCAACAACGAGGCGGCCGCGGCGGCGCTGCCGAGCGTGCTGCACGAGCGCGGGCTGGCGGCACCCCGTGACCTGTCGGTCGTGGGGCGGTACTCGGAGGAGTTCGCCAGCACGTTCTCCCTGCACTACACGGCGGTCGAGAGCGCACCGGACCGGCTCGGCCGCATGGCCGTGCGCCAGCTCGTGCGCCGCATCGAGGGCGAGATCGCCCCCGACGACCCGTACGTCGTCCGCTTCGTCTCGCCCGAGCTCGTCGACCGCGGCAGCACGGGCCCGCCGCCGCCGACGACGCCCGGCTGACCTCCCCCACACCGGGAAGCCCACGGACGACGGCGGTCGCCGCCATCCCATCGTGTTTCCGCAATCCCATTCGTGTTAACGCTCACACAGCACCATCGCCATGTGACCCGGCCATCAGGGTCACTGTTCAAGGAGGAACAACCATGCACCACCCGAACCGCGGCGCCGCTCGCCGCACGCTCACGGCCGGACTCGCCACGATCGCCGTCGTCGGCGGCCTGGCTGCCTGCTCGGCCGGAGACGACGCCTCCGGCGGGGACGCCGCCGGGGGCACCTACACCTGGTGGGACCCGTACCCCCAGCACGAGGACGGCTCCGACTGGGCCGAGCGGGTCCAGGCCTGCGGCGAGGACGCCGGCGTCACCATCGAGCGCACCGCCTACGACACCACCGCCCTGACGAACCAGGCGCTGCTCGCGGCCCAGGAGGGCACGTCGCCCGACGTCATGCTGCTGGACAACCCGGCGGTCTCCACCCTCGCGGACACCGGCATACTCACGACCGTCTCCGAGCTGGGCCTCGACACGTCCGCCATCGACGAGAACCTGCTGGCCGCGGGCGTCGTCGACGGCGAGACGTACGGCATCCCGATCGGCGCCAACACCCTGTCGCTCTACTACAACGCCGAGGTCCTCGACGACGCCGGGGTCGACCCCGCCTCCATCACCGACTGGGAGTCCCTCACCGCCGCGCTCGGCGAGGTGACCGGCGCCGGGCACAAGGGCATCACGTTCGCCGGCATCGGCACCGAGGAGGGCTCGTTCCAGTTCCTGCCCTGGTTCTGGGGCGCCGGCGCCGACCTGCGCGACCTCGACTCCCCCGAGGCCGTCGAGGCGCTCGAGCTGTGGACCGGGTGGCTGGACGACGGCTACGCGCCCGACTCCGTGATCACCAACTCCCAGAACACCGTGTGGGAGGAGTTCCTCACCGGCGACTTCGCGTTCGCGGAGAACGGCACCTGGCAGGTGAACAGCGCGGCAGAGGCGGGCTTCGAGACCGGTCTCGTCCAGCTCCCGGCACGCGACGGCGGTGTCGCGCCCGCCCCGACCGGCGGCGAGTTCATCATCGCCCCCGTCCAGGAGGACACCGCCCGCTACGACGTGACCCGCCAGATCGTCGAGTGCATGACGACGCCGGAGGGTCTGGTCGAGACCGCGAACACGTTCGCGTACTACATCCCGCCCACCGCGGAGGGCCAGGACGCGCTCCTGACCGAGAGCCCGGACCTCGAGCCGTGGGTCGAGGCCGTGCGCAACGCGAAGGGCCGCACCAGCGACGACCTGGGCACGGACTACCCGAAGATCAGCGAGGCCCTCTGGACCGCCGTGCAGAACGCGCTGTCCGGGGCCGAGTCCCCCGCCGACGCGCTGTCCAAGGCACAGGCCGACGCCGAGGCCGCGACCAGCTGACCGCACCGCCCGCCGGGCGCACGGGCCACCCGCGGTGGCCCGTGCGCCCGCAACCCGACCGAGCGAGGAATCCCGTGATGACCACCACCGAGGCCCCGGCCGCGGCGGACGCACCCCCGGGCGCCGGGCGCACGCCGCGGCGGACGCGGCGCCGACGCGGCCCGGCCGCCTCCCAGTGGGCCGCCGTCGGCTTCGCCGCACCGCTGCTCGTGTACCTGACCCTCTTCTACGCCTACCCGCTGTGGCGGAACCTCGACCTGAGCGTGCACGACTACACGATCCGCGCATTCGTGCAGGGCAACGCCGAGTTCGTCGGGTTCGACAAGTACGTCGAGGTGTTCACCTCGTCGACGTTCCCGACGGCGCTGTGGAACACCGCCGTGTTCACGATCGTCTCGATCGTGTTCCAGTACGCGATCGGGCTGGCGCTCGCCGTCTTCTTCCGCTCCGGGTTCCGGCTGTCGGCGCTCCTGCGGGCGATGTTCCTCGTGCCGTGGCTGCTGCCGCTCATCGTCTCGGCGTCGACCTGGGCGTGGATGCTCAGCAGCGAGAACGGGATCGTGAACTCCGTGCTCGGGGCGTTCGGCGTACCCCAGATCAACTGGCTGACGTCGCCGGACACCGCCCTGCTCGCCGTGACCATCGCGAACGTCTGGCTCGGTATCCCGTTCAACCTGGTGATCCTGCACTCGGGCCTGCAGAGCATCCCGGAGGACGTGTACGAGGCGGCGTCCCTCGACGGCGCGGGCCCCTGGCGGCAGTTCTGGAGCATCACGTTCCCGCTGCTGCGCCCCGTCTCGGCGATCACGCTGCTCCTCGGCCTGATCTACACCCTCAAGGTCGTGGACGTCATCTGGGTGATGACCACGGGCGGGCCGGCCGACTCCTCGACCACGCTCGCCATCTGGTCCTACCGCGAGGCGTTCGGCACCGGACAGCCGGACTTCTCCCCCGCGGCCGCCGTCGGCAACGTGCTGATCGTCATCGCCCTCGTGTTCGGGTTCCTGCATCTTCAGCTCCAGCGCCGCCAGGAGGAGTCATGACCCGCCGACCCTGGTGGAAGACCGCGCTCGGCCTGTTCTTCACGGCCGTCATGCTCTTCCCCGTCTACTGGATGTTCAACGTCTCCCTCACCCGCACCGCCGACCTGCGGGCCGACCCGCCGCACTGGTTCCCCTGGGACCCCACCACCGAGGGCTACGAGGCGGTCCTCGCCCAGCAGCTCCCCGCCCTCGGGACCAGCCTGCTCGTGGGCCTCGGATGCGTGGCCCTCACCGTCACGATCGCCGCCCCCGCCGGGTACGCCATCGCGCAGCTGCGGCTGCCCGGGCGCGGCCCGCTCAACTTCGTGCTGCTGGTGGCGCAGATGATCCCCGCCGTGGTGATGGCGATGGGCTTCTACGCGGTGTACGTGCGGCTCGGGCTGCTCAACACCGTGGGCGGGCTCATCGTGGCCGACTCCACGATCGCCGTCCCGTTCGGCGTGCTCCTGTACACGGCGTTCATGGCGGGCATCCCGCGCGAACTGCTGCAGGCCGCACGGGTCGACGGCGCGAACGCCTGGCGCACCTTCGTCTCGGTCGTGCTGCCGCTGAGCCGCAACGCCACCCTCACCGTCTCGCTGTTCGCGTTCCTGTGGGCGTGGTCGGACTTCATCTTCGCCTCCACGCTCGACCGCAACGGCGACCTCGTCCCGATCACGCTCGGGATCTACCAGTACATCGGCAACAACACGACGCAGTGGAACGCGATCATGGCGACCGCCGTCGTCGCGTCCGTGCCGGCGGCGGTCCTGCTCGTCGTCGCGCAGCGCTTCGTGACGGCGGGCGTGACCGCCGGCGCCGTCAAGGACTGAGAAAAGGACGAAAGGGCGAACGTGACCCATACCCCCGCGGCCTCCGCCGCGCCCGCTCCACCGGCCGACACCCCTGCCGCCGGCCCGCTCGCCCGGCCCGTCGCACCCGCGACGTCGCGCCGCGGCGCCGGGCTCGGCGAGGTGCGGGTCACCGGCGGGTTCTGGGCGAGCCTCCTGGCGGCCAATGCGAGCGCCACCCTGCGCCACTGCCAGGACTGGATGGAGCGGCTGGGCTGGATCGCGAACTTCGACCGCGTCGCGGCCGGCACCACGGCCGACGGCGAGCGCCCCGGCTGGCAGTTCTCCGACTCGGAGGTGTACAAGCTCCTGGAGGCGCTCGCCTGGGAGCACGCCCGCACCGGCGACCCCGCGGCGAACGCGATGTTCGAGGCGCTCGCCGCCCGCGTCGTCGCAGCCCAGGACGACGACGGCTACCTCAACACCTGCTACGGCCACGCCGGGCAGCCGGGCCGCTACACGGACCTGTCCAGCGGCCACGAGCTGTACTGCGCCGGCCACCTGCTCCAGGCCGCGGTGGCCCGGATCCGCACGTCGGCGGCCGCGGCCGCCGACCCGCTCGTCGCCGCTGCGATCCGCGCCGCCGACCACGTGTGCCGCGAGTTCGGCCCCGGCGCCCGCGAGGCCATCTGCGGCCACCCCGAGATCGAGGTGGGCCTCGCCGAGCTCGGGCGCGCCCTCGCCGAGCCGCGCTGGACCGCGCAGGCCGCCCTGTTCGTCGAACGCCGTGGTCGCGGCACGCTCGCCCCGGTCGCGCTGCTCGGCCCGCAGTACTTCCAGGACGACGTCCCGGTCCGCGACGCCGGCGTCTGGCGCGGCCACGCGGTGCGCGCCCTCTACCTGGCGGCGGCCGCCGTCGACGTCGCGGTCGACACGCACGACGCCGGCCTGCTGGCCGCCGTCGAGCGCCAGTGGACCCGGTCCGTGGAGCGCCGCACCCACCTCACCGGCGGCATGGGCTCGCGCCACCAGGACGAGGGCTTCGGCGACGACTGGGAGCTGCCCGCCGACCGCGCCTACTGCGAGACCTGCGCCGGCATCGCATCCGTCATGGTCTCCTGGCGCCTCCTCCTGGCCACCGACGACGTCCGCTACGCCGACCTCGTCGAGCGCACGCTCTACAACGTCGTCGCCACCTCCCCGCGCTCGGACGGCCGCGCCTTCTTCTACGCCAACCCGCTCCAGCAGCGCACGCCCGGCGGCGATCTCCTGCCCGACGAGGTGAACCCCCGCGCCGAGGGCGGCGTCCGCGCCCCGTGGTTCGACGTGTCCTGCTGCCCCACCAACGTCGCGCGGACGCTCGCGTCCTGGCCCGCCTACACGGCGACCGTCGACGGCGACGTCGTCACGCTCGCCCAGTACGCCCCCGGCGAGATCCGCGTCGCCCTGGACGACGGCGGCACGCTCGGCCTGCGCGTCACCACCCGCTACCCGCACGACGGGTACGTGCGCACGGAGGTCACCGAGGCCCCCGACCGTCCCGTCACGCTCCGCCTGCGCGTCCCGCACTGGGCCGACGGCGCCACCGTCACCGCCCCGCGTGCCGCGGGCGCCGGGCACGGCGACCCGCACCCCGTGCACCCCGGCTGGGCCGAGGTACGCCGCGGGTTCGCCCCCGGCGACGTCGTCACGCTCGACCTGCCCACCGCCCCGCGCCTCACGTGGCCCGACCCCCGGGTGGACGCCCTGCGCGGCACGGTCGCCGTCGAACGCGGGCCGCTCGTCCTCTGCCTGGAGTCGCACGACCTGCCGGACGGCACGGACCTCGCCGACGTGCGGCTCGACCCGTCGGTCCCGCCGGTCGCGCACGACGACGGCGCCCGGGTCCGCGTGCGTCTCACCCCGCTCCCACCATCCCCTGCGGACAGGCCACCGTTCGCAAGCGCCCCGCCCGGAGCGCCGTCGGACACCACCACCCACGCCACCACGACCGACGTCGTCCTCATCCCCTACCACCGCTGGGCCGAACGCGGCCCGGCGGTGATGCGGGTCTTCATTCCGGCCCGTT
Source organism: Myceligenerans halotolerans (assembly GCF_054782975.1). NCBI lineage: Bacteria > Bacillati > Actinomycetota > Actinomycetes > Micrococcales > Promicromonosporaceae > Myceligenerans > Myceligenerans halotolerans. Next base: position 49,881 of record NZ_BAAGRL010000011.1, on the reverse strand, counting down.
GACGAACCGACCGAACCCAGCACGACGAGAGAAAGGGCTCGACGATGAGAACCACCTCGCACCGTTCCCCGCAGCGCCTGGCCGCCGCCCTCGCGGCGGCACTGGCGCTCGCGGCGGGACTGACGGCCGGCGCCACGACGGCGGCGGCTGACGACACGGAGGAGACAGTGCCCCACCTGCACTACACGATGGAGGGCGTCGGCGACGGAACCGTCCCCGACGTCTCCGGCAACGGCCTGGACGGCACGCTCGCGGGCGAGGCGTCCGTGATCGGGACCGACGACGGCGGATCGGCGCTCGACCTGGCCGGCGGGCCCGACGGCGGCCACGTGGCGATCCCGCGCGCGGCGCTCGACGGGGCGACGGACCTCACGGTCTCGGCGCGGGTGCGCTGGGACGGCGCGGGCGGGGCGTGGCAGCGGGTCTTCGACCTCGGCTCGTCGACGGAGCGCTACGTGTTCAGCACGCCGTCGAACGGCGGCGGCGACCTGCGCACCGCAGTGACCACCCGGGGCGGGGGCGGCGAGGCCCAGGTCACCGGGTACGGCCCGCTGCGGGCGGGTGAGTGGGCCACGCTCACCACGACGCTCGACACGGCGGCCGGCCGCATCACGACCTACCTGAACGGCGTGGCGGTGGCGTCGGCGCCGACGGCGGTGACCGCGGGCGAACTGCTCGACGCGGGCGCGGAGCGGGCCGGCTGGATCGGCCGCTCCTTCTACCCGGACCCGCTGCTCGACGGCGCCGTGACCGACTTCCGGATCTACCACGCCGCGCTGAGCGCCGACGAGGTCGCGGCGCTCGTGGGCGACGTGCCGACCGCAGTCGGGACCGCGGACGACACGTACGAGCTGCGGACGCTCGTGGGCGCGGCGCCCGACCTGCCCCAGGCGGTGCGCGCCTCGTTCTCCGACGGCTACGACCGGGACGTGCCGGTCACGTGGGACGAGGTCGACCCGGAGCAGTACGCACAGTCCGGCACCTACACCGTGCAGGGCCGAGCGGCGGGCGCGACCGTCACCGCTGAGGTCACGGTCACGCGCGGCGAGCTGCGCGTCGATCTCGGCAGCGACACCGGCGCGTTCCTCGGGGGCGCCTCGGGGACGCTGTACGGCCTGTACGGGCCGGGCCTGCCGTCGGACAACCTCATCGAGGGGATGAACCTGCGCACGGTCTCGACCAAGGCGCAGGACGGACCGCAGCATCCGGGCGCCGACGCGCTCGAGGTGGTGCGGCCGCTGGCGGACGCGACCGACGGCGACGTCTACATCTACATGACGGACATCCACCGCGGCTTCCCCTACCAGTGGCCCGGTGACACGCCGCAGGAGAAGATCGACACCTTCATCGACAAGATGGCGCTCCAGGTGGACCAGGTGCTCGCCCTGCCCGAGGAGTACCAGGACAACGTCGTGTTCGTGCCGTTCAACGAGCCCGAGGGCAACATGTTCGGCACCGGCGAGTGGTCGTACGACCGCACGAGCTGGCTGAACGACCCCACGGACTACTTCGCGGCCTGGGACCGCGCCTACCGGACCATCACGGAGCGCATGCCGGACGCGCGCATCGCGGGCCCGAACACGAGCATCCTGTACACGCAGGTCAAGGGCTTCCTGGAGCACACCGTCGAAGCCGGGACCGTGCCGCAGGTCATGACGTGGCACGAGCTGTCGCACCCGCAGAAGATCCGCGACTCGGTGGCGACGTACCGTGAGTGGGAGCGGGAGGTGTTCGCCGGCACCTCGCACGAGGGCACCGAACTGCCGATCAACATCAACGAGTACGCGTTCAACTACCACACGTCGGTGCCCGGCCAGATGATCCAGTGGGTCTCGGCGATCGAGGACGCCAAGGTCGACGCGGACATCGCCTACTGGAACATCGACGGCAACCTGTCGGACTCCGCCGTCGAGGCGAACCGCGGCAACGGGCAGTGGTGGCTGCTCAACGCGTACGGGCAGATGACGGGCCACACCGTGCAGGTGACGCCGCCGTTCCCGGGCGAGAACTACACGCTCCAGGGCGTCGCGACGCTCGACGAGGAGCGGGCCGTGGCCCGCACGATCCTGGGCGGGGCCGACGGCGCCGCGCCGGTCGACCTGGCGAACGTGCCGCGGGACGTGTTCGGCGACGAGGTGCGGGTGTTCGTGCGGGAGATCCCGTGGACCGGGCAGCTCGGCGACTCGGCACAGCCGCGGCACCTGGCGGAGCTCACGCTGCCCGTGTCGGACGCCGGGACGGTGGCGGTCGACTTCGACGGCGAGACGCTGCCGCTGCTGCGGGAGTCCTCGGCGTACGAGGTCGTCGTCACGCCGGCAGGCGCGGGCACGTCGTCGAGCACGACGCCGGCGCTCTGGGAGGGCAGCTACGAGGCCGAGGACGCCGCGCACTCCGGCACCGGGTACAGCAGGAACGGGCCCGAGGGGTCGCCGTCCGACGTCGGGAAGTTCTACACGTCCGGCGGGTACGACGTGGGCGGGCTGCGCACCGGGTCCGACGTCGTCCTCGACTTCGAGGTCGACGTGCCGGCCGACGGCACCTACGACCTGTCGGTCTTCGCGAACAGCCTGAACACGTACGACCTCGTGGCCGAGCAGGGACCGACCAACGTGTTCGTGCGGGTCGACGGCGAGGCCGAGCAGGAACTGCACCTGCCGCTCGCCTACAAGTGGGTGGTCTGGGACCATGCCGACACCACCGTGGACCTCACCGCGGGCACCCACACGATCTCGCTGGCCGCGCAGAGCCTCGACGGCTCCGGGGCGACGTCGGGTGACGCGATCGTGGACCGGATCACGCTGGCGCTGCCGAACCCCGACGCGGCGACGTCCGTGTACGAGGCGGAGCTCGCCAACCACGACGGCCGGGCGATCTACGACGCAGACACCAGAGGAGCGGTCGAGCTCGGCGCGGGCCAGACGGCGACGTTCTGGGTGTACAGCGCGGCCGACGGCGAGGCGGCGCTCGGCGTCGACGTGCTCGGCGGACACGGCGGGCACGGCGCGGTGGAGGTGAACGGTCACCAGGTGCTGTCCCTGGCCCGGACGCGCGAGGCCGCCGTGCACCTGCGCGGCGGCGTCAACAAGGTCACGGTCACGGGCCGGGCCGGCGGGCTGCTGCTCGACCGGATCACGGTGGGCCCGGGCGAGGGCCTGCTCGGCGTCGTCGAGCGCCAGGCGGAGGACGCCACGCTCGCCGGTTCCGTCACGGTCGACGAGCGGTCGCTGGCCGACGGCGGCGCCGCCGTGGCGGGGATCGGCGGCGAGCCCGGCAACGGGAACACGCTGCGGTTCGACGTCACGGTGCCGGATGACGGCACCTACGCGATGGTGGTGCGCTACTCCAACCCGGAGCAGTCCGAGGCGTCGCACTACAACCCGGACCCGCTCGCCCGCCGGGCGGACATCTCGGTCAACTCCGGGCCGGTCCAGCAGGTGCTGTTCCCGCACACGTTCCACGCGAACGCGTTCGCCGAGCTCACCGTGCCGGTAGACCTGGTGGCGGGCGAGAACACGGTGGTGTTCGCGTCGTCGGAGGCCCCGAACTTCGACGGCGAGACCTTTGCAAGCGACACCTGGCCGGGCATCCTCCTGCGCTCGTCGGAGGCGCCGATCGTGGACAAGATCCGGATCTCCCCGCTGAGCCGGGTGGTCCCGCCGGGCCGGGACGCGGCCGACGGCCGCTGATAGCGGGCTACCGGCACCACTTCGGTCCGGGGCCGGGCCGACCTGACCCGGCTCCGGACTGAGGTGCGTTCAGTAGGGTTTCGAATCCATTCAAGAGGGCTCAGAAGGTCCGCGAGACCCTGCTGAACCCCACGTCAATAGCGAAGCCGGCCGGCCTGGCTCAGGCGCTGAGGCGGAAGATCGGGAAGACGCGGCCCTCGGCCGTCTTCTCGTACCCGGCGAAGGCGCTCGCCAACACCTTGAACCGCTCCCACGTCACGTCGCGCTCCTCGCCGGTCAGCTCGGAGACCTTGGTCCGGACGCTCTCGACCGGGTCGCCCGGGATCTCGAGGTCGACCTGCTCGGCGCGGCGCAGGCCGTGGACCCACGCCGGGTGCTTCGGCGAGCCGCCCGCCGAACCCACGATGTACCAGGCGTTGTCCTCCGGGATCGCCGCGAGCGGCACGATGCGCTCGCCGCCGTCCTTCTTCGGCACGTGCACGAGCACGAGCCCCTTGCCGAACTGGACCGGCTCGTTGACCTCTCCGCCGTTGGCGCGGAAGGTGTCGATGATCTGCTGGTTGAAGTCCATGCCCGGACAACACGACGCGGGAGTCGCGACATTCCCGCCGCCACGCGCGATCTCCTACGCTGCTGACCATGGATGTCGCCATCGCCGGAGGCCACGGATTCATCGGATCGGCCCTGATCGCGCACCTCGTCGAACGCGGGCACGACGTGCGGCGGCTGGTCCGCCGTGGTTCCGCCGCCGGACGTGCGATGCCCGGCGACGACCCGGGCGCCGTTGCGGACGACGGTGCTTCCACCCGGGGCCGCGTGACCGACGTCGTCTGGGACCCGCGGACCGGTGAGCTCGATCCCGCCGCGCTGGAGGGCGCCGACGCCGTCGTGAACCTCGCCGGGGCCGGCGTCGGCGACCGGCGGTGGACCGCGGCGTACCGGGCCACAATCCGGGAGTCCCGCACGTCGACCGCCGGTCTGATCGCGCGCACCGTCGCCGCGCTCGACTCGCGCCCGGCACTCGTGCAGGCGTCCGCCGTCGGCTACTACGGCGACCGCGGCGACGAGGCGCTCACCGAGCGGTCGGGCCCCGGGGACGACTTCCTCGCCGGCGTGGTCCGCGACTGGGAGGCCGCCCCCGCGCCCGCCGCCGACGCCGGCGCCCGCGTGGTCCTGCTGCGCAGCGGGATCGTCCTGGCCCCGCGCGGCGGCGCGCTCGGCAGACTCCTCCCGCTCGTGCGCCTGGGCCTCGGCGGGCCGCTGGGCGGCGGGCGCCAGTGGTGGCCGTGGATCACGCTCCCGGACGAGCTGGCCGTGCTCCGCCGGGCGATCGGGGCCGACGACGGCGGTCCCGCGCTGAGCGGCCCCGTGAACTCGGTCGCGCCCGGGCTCGTGACGAACGCCGGCCTGACCCGCGCGCTCGCGGCCGCGCTGCACCGCCCCGCCGTCGTCCCCGCCCCGGCCTTCGCGCTGCGGACCGCCCTCGGCGGCTTCGCGGACGAACTGCTGGCGTCACGCAGGCTCGCCCCGGCGGCCCTCCAGGACGCGGGCTTCGCCTGGCAGCACGCGACGGCCGAGTCCGCGGCGTCCTGGATCGCGGCGGAGATCGGACGATCCTGACGTCGGGGTGCGACGATTCCGCCATGCTGATCGCCATCGACTCTCCCGCGCGCGCCGACGTCCGGAGCCTCCTGGACGAGCACCTGTCGGAGATGCACGCCACGTCGCCGCCCGAGAGCGTGCACGCGCTCGACCACTCGGCGCTGCTCGCGCCGTCGATCACGTTCTGGACGGCGCGGGACGACACGGGTGCGCTGCTGGGGGCGGTCGCGCTGAGCGAGCTCACCCCCGCCCACGGGGAGGTCAAGTCCATGCGGACGACGGCGCCGGCCCGCGGCCGGGGTGTCGGGGCGGCGCTCGTGCGGCACGTGCTGGCCGAGGCCCGCTCGCGCGGGTACGCCCGGCTGAGCCTGGAGACGGGGACCCAGGAGTACTTCGCGCCGGCGCGGCGCCTCTACGCGCGGCACGGCTTCACGGAGTGCGGCCCGTTCGCGGACTACGGGCCGGACCCGGCCAGCACCTTCATGACGCTGACACTCTGACCGCACTCCCGCAGGGCTGGGCCGCGCGACCTTTCGTTCGTATCTGGAATCGTATATGTTCCTGAGTGGGGCGACGACGACGCCACCGCACGTCGACACCGAGGTCGAGCGAGAGGGCACCATCCATGCAGTTCCACCACCACGGATACGTGACGTCCGACCCCCGGGTCCTGCCCGCAGCCGGGACCGGCGTCAGCCGCCCGGACGAGCTGCCCGACGAGGTGGACGTCCTCATCGTGGGCAGCGGCCCGGCGGGCATGATCGCCGCGGCCCAGCTCGCGCAGTTCCCCGAGATCACCACCCGCGTCGTGGAGCGGCGCCCGGGCCGCCTGGAGATGGGCCAGGCCGACGGCATCCAGGCGCGCAGCGTCGAGACCTTCCAGGCGTTCGGCTTCGCCGAGCGGATCACCGCCGAGGCGTACCGCATCACCGAGATGGCGTTCTGGAAGCCGGACCCCGCTCGCCCGGATCACATCGTCCGCACGGCCCGCGTGCCTGACGACCCGCACGGCATCACCGAGTTCCCCCACCTCATCGTGAACCAGGCACGCGTGCTGGACTACTTCGCGGAGGTCGCCGCCGACTCCCCCGCCCGGATCACGCCGGACCACGGCTGGGAGTTCGCAGGCCTCACGGTGGACGACGACGGCGTCACCGTCACGCTCCGCCGCACCGCCGGCCCCGACAAGGGCACCGAGCGCACCGTCCGCGCGAAGTTCGTGCTCGGGGCCGACGGCGCCCGCAGCGCCGTCCGGGAGGCGATCGGCCGCGAGCTCGTCGGCGACCAGGCCAACCACGCCTGGGGCGTGATCGACGTCCTCGCGGTGACCGACTTCCCCGACGTGCGCACCAAGTGCGCCATCCAGTCGCACGACGGCGGCAGCATCCTCCTCATCCCCCGCGAGGGCGGCTTCCTGTGCCGCTGGTACGTCGATCTCGGGGAGGTGTCCGACGACGACGCCCACGCCGTGCGCGCCACCCCCGTCTCCGAGATCGTGGAGCACGCGAACCGGATCCTGCACCCGTACCGGCTCGACGTGAAGGACGTCCCCTGGCACAGCGTCTACGAGGTGGGCCACCGCCTCACCGACAAGTTCGACGACGTGCCGGCCGAGCTGACCGGGACCCGCACGCCGCGCGTGTTCATCGCGGGCGACGCCTGCCACACGCACAGCGCGAAGGCCGGGCAGGGCATGAACGTGTCGATGCAGGACGGCTGGAACATCGCCTGGAAGCTGGGCCACGTCCTGACCGGGCGCGCGCCCGAGACGCTGCTCGACACGTACTCCGCCGAGCGGCAGGTGGTGGCGCGGAACCTCATCGAGTTCGACCGCGAGTGGTCCACGCTCATGGCGACCAGGCCCGAGGACATGCCCGACCCGTCGATCCTCGAGGACTTCTACGTGCAGACCACGGAGTTCCTCTTCGGGTTCCGCACGGAGTACGAGGAGTCGATGGTCGTCGGGCCCGCGACGCACCAGGGACTGGCCGAGGGGTTCCCGGTCGGGAAGCGGTTCAAGTCCGCGCCCGTCACGCGGGTCGCGGACGGGAACCCCGTGCACCTGGGGCATCACGCCCGGGCCGACGGGCGGTGGCGCGTCTACGCGTTCGCCGACGACGACGGCGCAGGGGCCCCCGGTCTCGAGCGCTGGGCGGGGTGGCTGGCGACGTCGCCGGACTCGCCGGTCGTGCGGTACACGCCCGGGGGCACGGACCCGGACTCGGTGATCGACGCCAAGGTGATCTATCAGCGCGATCACACCCAGGTCGAGGTGGGCGACGTGCCCGGCGCCTTCCTGCCGCGCGTCGGGCCGTTCGGGCTCGTCGACTACGAGAAGGCGTACGCCGCCGACCCGGACGACGACATCTTCGCCGCGCGGGGCATCGACCGCGGGGGCGCCGTCGTCGTCGTCCGCCCGGATCACTACGTCGCGGCGGTCCTCCCGCTCGGCGCGACGGCGGACCTGGCGGCGTTCTTCGACGGCGTGCTGCTCAGGTCGTGAAGGCCCGCAGTTCGGCGACCACCTGGTCGCCGTCCTCCCGGAGGACGTCCACGTCGAGGTAGTGAGCGTCCGCGGGCTCCTGGGTCAGGTCGACCTGCACGCAGGCGATCGCTTCGACGCAGGGCTCGTCGGCGAGCTCGGGGGCGCCGGGGAGTTCCGCCAGCCAGGCATCCAGGGCCTCGCGGGACGTGGTGATCTCACCCTGGACGTACCAGTCCTGGAAGCTGCCGAGCTCGCACGGGCCGCCGGTGGCGCCGTCGGGCAGCGACTCCTGCCCCACCGCCGTGGCGATCTCCACGCAGTCCACGTGCTCCGGCCGGCCGGCGTCGGCGAACCACCACCCGGCCAGCGCGAGCAGCGCGGTGTACAGCACGATCACCACCGCGACGACGATCCCGGCGATCAGCAGCCACAGCCGCCAGCCCCGCAACCTCTTCTCGGTCGGCACGTCCGTCCTCCTGATTCGTCGGCGGGCCCCATCTTGCCGCTCCCGACGCCGAGAAGCCAGGAATCAACCGAATTGCCCCCACGCCTGGGCGATACCGGGCCGGTGGGCCATGCGGTTGCTTACGCCTCCGGCCCCTGATGCGTCACCAACCTCATGGCTCACGATCGCGGGTCCTCCGGGTGGCGGCCCGCGAGCGGGATCTCCCAGCGGTAGCGCAGCGACAGCATCCGCAGCGCGAACACGAGCACCGCGATCGCGAGCCCGGTGCCCGCGTTCATCCAGCCGATCGACTCGGCGGCGCTGGTCAGCCCGGCGCCCAGCAGCGCGGCGATGGCGTACAGGCCGCGCGGGTGGAAGACCTGCGGGTCCTCGTTGGCCACGACGTCCCGGATCACCCCGCCGCCGACGGCGGTGGTCAGCCCGAGGATCGCGGCCGTGACCGGGTTCAGCCCCGCCCTCAGCGCGATCTGCGTGCCGGTGATGCAGAACAGGGCCATGCCGGCGGCGTCGAACGCGGTCAGGGCGCCCGCGTAGCGGTGCTCGCTGGCGGCGAACCAGTAGACGAGGACGGTGGCGAGCACCGGCGGCAGGAGGTGGACGGGCGACGCGAACGCGTGCGGCACACTCTGGCCGATGATGAGGTCGCGCAGGATCCCGCCGCCGAGGCCCACGCACGAGCCGAGCATCAGCGAGCCCACGATGTCGAACTGCCGGCGGGCGGCCAGCAGCGAACCCGACATCGCGAAGAAGAAGACTCCCGCCAGGTCCATGGCGAGCTGCACCCAGGTCAACGCCGCGCTCTCCCCCCGGCTCTCGGACGGCCGGCATCCGCGGCCCGTACGATGCTAGGCCGCGCCACGCCGGGCAGAAACCCGGACGGGTGTCACGCTCGTCACCCAGGTACGTAGTTCACCCAATGGCGGGCGGGGACCGGAGGCCTCTACCTTCTACTGACCGGCCAGTCACCTGTTCGTCGGGACGACGCTCCGGCCATCGCCGCCGCGAGCACCCGCACGGCAGGTCCATACCTGCGAGGGAGCAGCCCATGCGTGCCAGACCCCGAACCCGCACTGCCGTCACGGTCGTCACCGCACTGTCCGCCGTCGCGCTCGCCGCGACGGGCGCCGTGGCCGCCGTCAGCGCTGCCACCGCCGACAACACCGCAGACAGCGCCGCGGAGAGCGTCGCCGCCGCGCAGCTCGCCTGGTCCGACGAGTTCGACGGCGCGGCAGGATCCGCCCCGGACCCCGACCACTGGAACCACGAGACCGGCGACCACGGCTGGGGCAACAACGAGCTGCAGAACTACACGGACAGCCGCGACAACTCCGCGCTGGACGGCGCCGGCAACCTCGTCATCACCGCCCGTCAGGAGGCCGGCGGCGGTTACACCTCGGCCCGCATGACCACCAAGGACAAGGTGGAGCCGCAGTACGGCCGCGTCGAGGCGCGCATCCAGATCCCCCGCGGCCAGGGCATCTGGCCGGCCTTCTGGATGCTCGGCGCGCAGTTCCCGGACACGCCCTGGCCGGACTCCGGCGAGATCGACATCATGGAGAACGTCGGCTACGAGCCGCACCTCGTCCACGGCACCCTGCACGGCCCCGGCTACTCCGGCGGCGGTGGCGTGGGCGGGACCTACCAGCACCCGCAGGGCTGGTCCTTCGCCGACGACTTCCACATCTTCGCCGTCGACTGGTCCCCCGACCGGATCTCCTGGTCCGTCGACGGCGAGACCTACATGACGCGCACTCCCGCGGACGTCCCCGGTAGCTGGGTCTACAACCAGCCCTTCTTCATGATCCTGAACATCGCCGTCGGCGGTGACTGGCCCGGCTACCCCGACGGGACCACCCAGTTCCCGCAGCAGATGCGCGTCGACTACGTGCGCGTCTACGACACCGAGAGCGGAGGCGGCGGCGGGACCGGCACCGTGACCGCGAGCAACGGCATGTGCCTCGACGTGGCCTGGGCGGACACGGCGAACGGCACACCCGTCCAGCTCGCGTGGTGCAACGGCAACGCGGCCCAGGAATGGACGTTCGCGACCGACGGCTCGGTGCGCGCGCTCGGCAAGTGCCTCGACGTCGCGGGGGGCGGCACCGCACCGGGGACGCCGGTCCAGCTCTGGGACTGCAACGGCACCGGGGCGCAGCAGTGGGCCCGTGACGGCGGGGCGCTGCGCAACCCGCAGTCGAACCTGTGCCTGCAGCCGGTGGGACGGGTGCAGAACGACGGCACGCACATGGAAATCGCGGCCTGCGACGGCAGCACCGTCCAGACCTGGACCACACCGTCCTGACGCGGAGAGGCCGACCCAGGGCCTACGATCGCGCATGTGGCATCGATCGACCACGTGACACCGAGTCCCGGCGCGCGGATGGTGGCCGCCCTCGTGACGCTCACCGTGCTCCTCACGACCGGGTGCACCGGCGCCCCCTGGTCCGACGCTGCCGTCCCGAGGGGCTCCGGCGCGCCCGGACCCTCGTCGGACACCGCGCACGAGCGCGGGACGCTGCGGCGCGAGAAGCCCGCGCGATTCACGCTCGTCGCCGCTGGCGACGTCCTACCGCACGGCCCGCTCAACGACAGCGCGACACGGAACGGCGCCATCGACTACACCCCGCTCCTGGCCGGGCTCGACCCCTGGGTGCGGCAGGCCGATCTGGCGTTGTGCCACCTGGAGGCGCCCGTCGCTCCCCCGGGCACCGCGCCGACCGGGTACCCGGCGTTCGGGGCGCCGGAGGAACTCATCAGGGACCTCGCGGAACAGGGCTGGGACGGCTGCTCGACGGCCTCGAACCACTCGATGGACCGGGGTGTCGACGGCGTCGCCGCGACGCTCGAGGCGCTCGACGACGCCGGGCTCGGGCACGTGGGCACCGCCCGCGACGCCGACGAGAGCGCCCCGCAGCGCTACACGCTCGATCGCGCCGGGCGGCCGCTCACGGTGGCGCACCTGTCGGCCACGTACGGACTCAACGGGTTCTCCGTCCCCGAGGACCAGCCGTGGGCCGTGGACCTGCTGAAGGCCGACCGGGTCATCCGTGAGGCGGCCGCGGCCCGCGAGGACGGCGCGGAACTCGTGGTGGTGAGCATGCACGCCGGGGCGGAGTACGTGGCCGAGCCCACCGACGAGCAGCGGGCGTTCGCGCGCAAGCTGGCGGCCTCGCGGGAGGTCGACCTGATCATCGGGCACCACGCGCACGTCCCCCAGCGCATCTCGCGGCTCGACGGCGGTCCCGGCGACTCCGGCATGTGGGTGGCCTACGGACTCGGGAACATGATCTCCAACCAGAGCTCCGAGTGCTGCGACGCGCGGACCTCGAACGGCGTGCTGCTGACGGCGACCGTGAACCAGCCCGAGCCAGGCGCGGCCGCGCGCGTCACGGGCGTCGAGTGGACCGCCACCACCGTCGACCGGGCGGCGGGTCACCGGCTGCGGGCGCTCGTCGACGCGATCGACGACCCGGGCTCCGGGAGGCTCTCCGCGGCCGAGCTCCGCCTGCGCTCGGACGCGGTGCGCGACGCCGTCGGCGGCACCGCCCCGGAACGCACCGAACCGCCCGCGCCGACGGGTGAGGAACCCCGGATCTCGCGCTGAGCGCCGAGCGAGTGCCGCCGGAACTGCCGGTCATGAGCGACATCGACCGCCATAAATACCATTAATCCTTTTGGGATCAATTGGCGGTCGTAGAATCATTTGAAGAGCGCGGGCCACAATTCTCTCTCGGCGTGCGTTTGCGCCAGGACATGTCAAACTCACCTTTAAGTGAGAGCGCCCCTCAAAGGCCACGAGATCATTTCCGGAGCCTTTGAACCGGGTCCTGACGGCGGAGGTGCAGACCATGGAAAAGCGAATCGACACCCCTGCGGGAATTCCCCTGTCGCGCCGGGGCACCCTGGTTCTCGGTGCCGCGGCATCACTGGCGTTCGTCGCGCACGCACCGGACGGTGCCGCCGCGACCGCCGCGAACGGCTCGGGCGGCCAGGGCGGCCTGCGCGCCGTCGACCGCTTCGACGACCTGCGGGAGCGCTGGCTGGACTTCCTGCTCGGCACCACCGGACTCGGCCTCGACTCCCCCGCCGTGATCGAGCGGAACCGTCGCCTGTCCGAGTACGCCGCGTGGGCCTACGACCACGCCGACCGCCACCCCGACCCCGGCGACAGCATCTGGCCGGACCTGCCCCTGAGCGGCCCCGATCCGGCGAACCTCACGACCACGTACCGGCGGATCCTCAAGATCGCCACCGCCTGGGCGACACCCGGGACGGACCAGCACGAGAACGAGGCCGTCGAGCGGACGCTGCTCCGGTGGTACCGGCACCTGACCGACCACTGGTACCACGCCGGCGCCGCACCGTCCGGGAACTGGTGGTTCTGGGAGATCGGGATCCCGCGCGTACTCGGCGACCTCACCCTGATCCTGCAGGACCGCCTCCCGCGGCCCGACGCCGGCCGGGCCCTGGACGCGATCCGCGCCTTCAGCCCCGACCCCGCCCGGATCGAGGCGAGCGACAGCCCGTCCACGGGCGCGAACCGCGCCGACAAGGTGCTCAGCTGTCTCCTGCGGGGCGTCGCCGGGCATGCGCCCGAGGACATGTCGCTCGCGCGCGACGCGGTGGTGGATCTCCTCTCGTACACCACGTCCGGCGACGGGTTCTACGCCGACGGCTCCTACATCCACCACCTCTGCATCCCGTACGCCGGGACCTACGGCAAGGCCGCGCTGGCCGCCGTCGCCCCGGCCGTGATGCTGCTCGACGGCACCCGGTGGAGCCTCTCCTCGCAGCTCATGCGCCCCCTCCTGAACAGCCCGACGCTGACGTTCGCGCCGTTCATCTGGAACGGCCGCATGATGGAGACCGTCCGCGGCCGCGCCGTGGCCCGCGAGCACGAGCGCGACTACCGGGACGCCTGGGGCGCGGCGGAGGCCGTCATGCTGCTGGCCGAGCACGTCGACGAGCCGTACCGCTCCCGGTACCGGTCCCTCGCGAAGGGGTGGCTGGCGCGGTGCGGCGAGGACTACAAGCCCACCAGCCTCTCCGACCTGCGGCGCGCCCAGGCGATCCTGGCCGACGCCGGCGTCGAGCCCGCGCCGGAGTCTCCGGGGAACGTGCAGTTCGGCGTCCAGGAGCGGATGGTGCACCGCGGCCAGGGCTGGGCGTTCACCGTCGCGACGTCGTCGGAGCGGATCGGCAGGTTCGGCTGGGGCAACGGCGAGAACCGGTACGGCTGGCACCAGGGCGACGGCGCGTCGTACCTGTACCTCGACAGCGACCAGGGGCAGTTCTCCGACGACTACTGGCCCACCGTCGACCCGTACCGGCTGCCCGGCACCACCGCATCGCTCGCCGAGCGCGCACCCGGGCCGGACTCCGGGACGCCCGTCCCGGAGGCGGCCAACCGCTGGGGCGGCGGCGCCGGGCTGTCCCGCCGCTGGGGCACGACGGGCATGGATCTCACCAACGAGCTCGGCGACGTCCGGGCCAAGAAGTCGTGGTTCCTGCTCGACGACTCCGTCGTCGCGGTCGGCTCCGGCATCGTCGTCACCGGCCCCGGCGCGGAGACCACCGTCGAGAACCGGTCGTTCCCCGCCGGCACCGCCCCCGGATTCGTCGTCGACGGACGCACGGTCGCCCCCGGCGACCGGACCGGCCTCGACGCGCCCCGGTGGGCGCACCTGGACGGCGTCGCCGGTTACGTCTTCCTCGGCTCCTACGCCGCGCGGGCGTCGGTCGCGGAGCGCACCGGCTCGTGGCACGACATCAACGTGGGCGGCGACACCGCCGGCTCACGCACGCCGCTGACCCGCACCTACGCCACCCTGTCGCTCACGCACCCCAGCGGCACCGGCGGGGACCGGTACGCCTACATGATCCTGCCGCGGGCGTCGGCGGCCGCCACCCGCGCGTACGCGGCGAGCGGCGCCACGACCGTGCTCCGCGACGACCCCCGCGCGCACGTCGTCCGCGCCGCGCGCGGGAACCGGTGGTTCCTGTTCGCCCATCTCTTCGAGGCGGTCGACGACGGTGTCGTGCGCGCCGACGGCCCCTGTGCGGTCGTCGCGACCGGGACCGCCGACGTCGCCCGGATCGCGGTGTCCGACCCGGCGAAGTCCGACGAGCAGCGCTCGATCCTGCTCCAGCTCGGCGGCTGGTACCCCGAACTCGCCCGGGCCGACAGCCGGCTCACGGTCCGCGCGGGCCAGATCGTCCAGATCCTGGCCGACCTGGACGGTGCCCGCGGTGCGTCGTACGAGGCCGTGCTGACGACCTAGCTTGTACGGTTCACCCATGCGACTGGCCGTCCTCGACATCGGTTCCAACACCGGCCACCTCCTCGTGGTCGACGCCCACGGCGGGGCCGCCCCGCTGCCGGCGTCGTCGTACAAGGAGCCCCTGCGGCTGGCGGAGCACCTCGACGCGGCGGGCGCGGTCACACCGTCGGGCATCGACGCGCTGGCCGAGTTCACCGCGGAGTCGATCCGCATCGCGGAGGACCGGGGCTGCGCCGACCTGCTGGCGTTCGCGACGTCGGCGGTACGCGACGCCGTCAACGCGGACGAGGTGCTCGACACCGTTGCCGAGCGCACCGGGACCCGGATCGAGGTGCTCCGGGGCGAGGACGAGGCACGGCTGACGTTCCTCGCCGCGCGCCGCTGGTTCGGCTGGTCGGCCGGGCGGCTGGCCGTGTTCGACATCGGCGGCGGGTCGCTGGAGATCGCCGCCGGCAAGGACGAGCTGCCCGACGTCGCCTGGTCCCTCCCCCTCGGCGCGGCCCGCCTGGCCCGATCGATGGAACAGCCGGGCGACGAGACGGAGGTGCGGGCGCTGCGCCGCCGGATCCGCGTCGACATCGCGCAGGACGCGGGCAACCTCCTGCGCCAGGGCCGCCCGGACCGGTCGGTGGCGACCTCCAAGACGTTCCGCTCCCTGGCCCGGATCTGCGGCGCGGCGCCCGAGGCCGAAGGACTGCTCGCGCGCCGGGTGCTGCCGCTGGACGCGCTGCGCGAGTGGATCCCGAAGCTCGCCGGGATGACGCACAAGCAGCTCGCCACGCTGCCGGGCGTGTCGCCGCGGCGGGCGCACCAGATCGTGCCGGGCGCGCTCGTCGCGGAGGCGTGCATGGACATCTTCGACCTGTCCGAGCTGGAGATCTGCCCGTGGGCGCTGCGCGAGGGCGTCATCCTGGAGCGGCTGGACACGATGCCGCACCGCGGGGCTATCTGACCAGGCGGCGGGACTGCGCGTGCAGGCGCTCGGTCATCGCGGTGATCCAGCCGACGACGGCAGCCCGCTGGTGCTCGTCATACGCATCGACCAGGGCCGACGCCTCGCGCTCCAGGGTCGCGAGCGCGTCGGCGAGCACCGGGTCGGTGGGCGCCCCGGTGCTCGAGATCAGCACGCGGCGCCCGTCCGTCGGACACGGCTCGCGGCGTACGTAGCCGCCCTCGACCAGGCGGTTCACCAGCCCTGTGACCGCGCCGGCGGTGAGGCCGGTCTGCTCGGCGAGCTCGCTCGCGGCCAGCGGGCCGCACCGCTCGATCACGCTCAGGGCCTTGTGGTCACCGGCCGACAGGCCGCGCCGGACGCCGATCGCCTCGTGGAACAGCACGAAGGCGTCGGCCAGGTCGGAGGCGAGGCGCGCGTTCACGCCCTACACCTTAGAGCCGTCGCGACGATGAACACCGTCGACACCGCGCCGATGAGCAGGCACATCGCCGCCAGGAGCCCGAGCATGGCGGCGCCGGGCATCACCGGCTCCACCGGCTGCGAGCCCGCGGCGCGCAGCCGGGCGTTGAGCGTGCGGAAACGCAGCGTGCCGACCCGGAGCAGGACGAGCCCGCCGGCCAGCGCCAGCAGGGGCAGCAGCAGGCCGAGCACGTGGTGGCTCTGTCCCAGGTAGCGCGCCGCGAGGACCGTCCCGGCCGTGACGGTCAGGACCGTACGCCGCCAGGCCAGCTCCGCGCGTTCGGGCTGGAGACCCGCGTCCCACGGATAGCTCACGGCGTCGGCCCCACGATCAGGGCGGCGCCGACCAGCACGGCGACGACGAACAGGCCGATCACGGCCGGCAGCGCGGACAGCGGCGACGGCAGCGGGCGCTGGTGGCGCAGCGCCTGCTCGGTGCGCACCCAGCCGAACCAGGCCTCCCAGACCAGGGCGATCCCGGTGGCGACGAGGATCAGGGACGCGATCAGCCGTAGTGTCGGATCGAGCGGCGTGGCCAGCGCCTCCAGCGCCACGGCGCCGGCGATGAACGCCAGCGCCGTGCGGATCCACGCGAGGAAGGTGCGCTCGTTGGCCAGCGAGAAGCGCACGTCGGGCTCGTCGCCGTGGCCGTAGATACGGCGGGGCAGACGGCGCTCGGGCCTCACTGGTCGTCCCTTCCGTACGGGCTCACTACTCTGCTGACACGGGAATTCCAGCATACGGAACCGCCGCCGTCACACCGACTCCAGGACCGCTCGGGCCGCGTTGTGGCCGCCGAGGCCGGAGACGGCGCCGCCGCGCCGTGCGCCCGAGCCGCACAGCAGCACGGCGGGGTGGTCCGTGGCCACGCCCCAGCGGGCCGCGGGGCCGGCGAGGTCGGTCTCGTCACCGGCCCAGGGCCAGGCGAGGTCACCGTGGAAGATGTGCCCGCCCGGCATGTTCAGGTCGGCCTCGATGTCCTGCGGGATCTTCGCCTCGATGCAGGGCGCCCCGTCGGCGTCGCGGGCGACCACGGACGCGATCGGGTCCACCAGGTGCTCGTCGAGGGACGCGATCGCACGCGCCACGGCCTCGGCCTTGCGCTGCTCGCGGGTGGCGGGGTCGTCGAACAGGGTGGCGGGCAGGTGCAGGCCGAAGTAGGTGAGCGTGTGGGTACCCGCGGGGACGTCGCCGAGGATCGTCGGGTCGGTCAGGGAGTGGCAGTAGACCTCTCCGGGCATGCGGCTCGGCACCTGGCCGGCCGCGGCCTCGGCGTACGCGGTCTCCAGCTCGCGGTAGCCCTCGCCGAGGTGGAGCGTGCCGGCGAAGGCGACCCGCGGATCCTCGCCGGACCTGAGCCGGGGCAGCCGGTCCAGCAGGAGGTTCACCTTGAGCTGTGCGCCGACCGGCTTGTCCGACGGATCCGGGACCTCGCCGAGCAGCCCCGACAGCACCCAGGGCGC
Source organism: Myceligenerans halotolerans (assembly GCF_054782975.1). NCBI lineage: Bacteria > Bacillati > Actinomycetota > Actinomycetes > Micrococcales > Promicromonosporaceae > Myceligenerans > Myceligenerans halotolerans. The sequence goes on along the minus strand of NZ_BAAGRL010000011.1, from coordinate 32,484 downwards.
AACGTTCGCCAGCACGAACCGCGCCCGCAGCGTCCGCCCGGCGACCCGCACCTCGGCGCCGTCGTCCCCGGCGTGGATCGCCGTGACCTCCGCGCCGGTCACCAGTTCCGCGCCCGCCGCCTCCGCGGCCCTGGCCAGGGCGCCGGTGACGGCGCCCATGCCGCCGACCGGAACCTCCCACTCCCCCGTCCCGTTCCCGATCAGGTGATAGAGGAAGCACCGGTTCTGCACCAGCGAGTCGGCGTGCAGGCTCGCGAACGTCCCGATGAGGGCGTCCGTCGCGACGACGCCCCGCACCGTGTCGTCGCGGAAGCGGCGCTCCACGGCCTCGCCGAGCGGGTGCTCCACGAGGTCCCGCCAGATCTCGGCGTCCACCTGCGCGCGCAGTTCCCGTTCCCGGGGCAGGGGCGCGGTGAGGGTGGGAGCGATCACGCCGGCCAGCTCGCCGACCGACGCGTAGAACGCGCGCCACGCCTCGTACGCGGCGTCGGACCCCGTCACGGACCGGAAGGAGGCGGCCGTCGCGGCGCCCTCCGGGCGTTCCACGAGCAGACCGCCCGGCACGCCGTCGCGGACCACGGGCGTGTACGACGCCGTGACGCGCGGCGCCAGCCGCAGGTCGAGCCCGAGCTCGCGCACCACCTGCGCGGGCAGCAGGGAGACCAGGTACGAGTACCGGGAGAGCCGGGCCGGGTGCCCGGGGAAGGCGCGGGCGGAGACGGCGGCGCCGCCCGTCCGGTCCAGGCGTTCGAGGACGGCCACCGACAGGCCGACCCGCGCCAGGTACGCGGCGGCGGTCAGGCCGTTGTGCCCGCCTCCGGCGATGACGACATCGTAGGGAGTGATCATATCGCCATTGTCGCGTATCACGGTTGTGGTTGTCTTACCTGCATTAGACGTGAACGTCATGAACGCCATACCCATTACGTCAACTTCTCAGGTTGTCGCATGTTCGCGCTGTGAAGCTCTTCAAATGATCGGCGCGTCTACCTTGATATCAGGCGGCAGCGTGATAAGGCCGCCGGTCCAACACGAAGGAGAAACATCATGGGTATTCTGGACGGAATCCTCGCGGCCATTGCCGCACTCCTCTCCAGCCTGGGGCTGCCGATCGCACTGCCGGAGCTGCCGGGCCTCCCCCTCCCGCTCTGATCCGCCCAGACCTCGCACCGACGCCGGGGCATCCCTCACCAGGGGTGCCCCGGCGTCGCGTCAGGTCAGGGCTCGGCACGCAGCAGGACCGTCGCGCAGCCGATCAGCCCGCCGAGCAGGACCAGCGCGGCCGCGAGGACGTAGCCGTTGTCGCGGGTCTCGAGGGCGATCCAGCCGAGGACCGCGCTCGCGACGACACTGGCGCCGAGGATCGGCCAGACGGCGCGCCGTCCGAACCGGAACAGCAGCGCCCCGGCGAACGCCGCGAGCAGACCTCCGGCCAGCCCGCTCAGCACCTCGGTGGAGAACGCTTCGAAGTCCACGCCGGCAGTATTCCACGACCGCGCCCTCGCGGTGAGCTCGATGCACATGCTCGGCATCGGACTCACCGCGAGGGCGCGGCGTTCACTCTCGAGGAGCTAGGTTCAGCTCTCCGGCGGCGTCGACATGCAGCCGTGGGCCGAAGCCTCGGCGTGGCCGATCGTGATGTCCGCCAGGCCGTCGAGCTTGACGACCACGGCGGTCACGGCAATGCCGGTACCCATCTCGGTGGGCACCTGCTTGTTGACGACGATCTCGCCACCCGGGATCTGGATCGCGACGTTCGGGTCGTCCACGAGAATGGTCTCGTTGCCGATCCGCAGCGTCAGGTCGACATCACCCGACACCCTGTCGCACGAGGCGACAGCGGTCGCCGTCAGGTCCTCGACGATGATCGCCGGGGTGCCGAGCACGTTGACCGAGGCTTCCTCGATCGTGGTCTCGGAGACCACGGTGTCGGTTGCCGTGTCGACGGACACGCTCGGGCACAGAACACCGGCGTCGAGCAGGCTGGACTCGACCGACACCGTGCAACCCGGGTCCACGACCACGTCCTCGGACGTGGAGACCTCACCGGTGTCCGGCTGCGCCGGCAGGACGACCGCCCCGAGCAGGTCGACGGCAGCGCCGTAGGCCTGGCCGTTGTAGTACTCAGCGGCAGCCTCCGCCGTGGCCTCGCCCTCGATGGCCTGAGCCGTCGCCGGCACCACGGCCGACCCGACGAGCAGTGCCACGACCGGCACCAGCTTGATCATTCGCATTCGATATTCCTCCCCATGGAGTTGCTTCTTACGGACATGCGTCGTGGCGAACCGGTCCGGGGGGAACTGGGCAACAGATCAGCACCTTGCGCACCGCGACGCGCCATTATCTTCCGACGCATCACCCATTCCGCGTATCGCCCGCATGGCTGGACAAAGCGCGACTCGCGTTGTTGGAGACGATTTCATGCATCGCCGCTGAAACCGCCATTGCCGCAGACGAGATCAGCTTTTTCGCCCGTTGGCGCCCTCGCGGCGACGGACCCGGGCGGACTAGGTTGACCGCATGAACTTCGATGGCACGGTGGCTCTCGTGACCGGCGCGGCCCACGGCATCGGCGCCGCGACCGCCCGGCGTCTGCACAGCGACGGCGCCACGGTCGTCGTCGCCGACCACGACACGGACGCCGCGCGGGCCCTGGCCCGCGACCTCGGGACACGCGCCCTCGCGACCGCCTGCGACATCCACGACCGCGACTCGGTGGATGCCGCCGCCGACGCCGCGCGGTCCGCCTTCGGACGCCTCGACCAGCTCGTCACGGTCGCCGGCGGGTCGGTTCCGACCCCGGATCCGGAGGAGGTCTCGGACGAGCAGTGGAGCCGGCTCGTCGACCTCAACCTCACCGGCACCATGCGGTGCGTCCGCGCCGCGCTGCCGCTGCTGCGCGAGTCCCCGCGCCCCGCCGTCGTCATGGTCTCCTCGGTGAACGGCCTCGCGGCGTTCGGCGACGAGCCGTACTCGGCCGCCAAGGCCGGTCTGTCGGTGCTCGCGAGGAACTACGCCGTCCGCTACGGCCCGGCGGGCATCCGCTTCAACGTGGTCGCGCCCGGCACCGTCCGCACGCGGGTCTGGGACTCCCAGGACGGGGCGCTCGAGCGCCTCGCTCCCCTCTATCCCCTCCGCCGGGTCGGGGAGCCCGAGGACATCGCGGCCGCCATCGCGTTCCTCGTGTCCGACGACGCCGCCTGGATCACCGGCGTCACCCTCCCGGTCGACGGCGGCATCCTCGCCGGTCCGCTCCAGACCATGTTCCCGGAGCGGTGATGCCCGGTACAGTCACCGGATGAAAATGGACAATGAGGTCACTCTGGATACAACCGATGCGGCGCCTCGCTGGAAGATCATCGGCCCTGGCATCGTCGTCGCCGCCACCGGCATCGGGGCCGGCGACCTCGTCGCCACGATGGTGGCCGGCAGCCAGTACGGCTACGCCCTGCTGTGGGCGGCCGTCGTCGGCGTGCTGATCAAGATCGTGCTGGTGGAGGGCGCGGGGCGGTGGACGCTCGCGACCGGCCGCACGATCTTCGACGGCTGGAAGCAGCTCGGGCGGTGGGCCACGATCTACTTCGGCATCTACATCGTGCTGTGGGGCTTCAGTTTCGGCGCCGCGGCGATGTCCGCGACCGGGCTGGCGCTGAACGGGCTCATGCCCGGCGTCGAGCTGCGGTGGTGGGCGATGGCGGCCGGCGTCGCGGGCCTGCTGCTGGTCTGGTTCGGCAAGTACCGGCCGTTCGAGATCATCGTCGCCGTCCTGGTGGGCGTCATGTTCCTGACGGTGGTCGGCTCGGCGATCCTGACGACGCCGCACCTCGGCGGCATCGTGAGCGGGCTCGTGCCCCGGATCCCCGAGGGCGGCGTGATCTACACGCTCGGCCTGGCGGGCGGCGTGGGCGGCACCATCACGCTCGCCGCCTACGGGTACTGGCTCGCCGAGAAGGGGTGGTCCACGCCGCGCTGGATGCGGGTCATGCGCATCGACAACGCCTGGGCGTACGTGATGTCCGGGATCTTCGTGATCGCCATGCTGATCGTCGGCGCCGAGCTGCTGTACTCCTCGGGGATCACGGTGGAGGACGGCGGCGCCGGGCTCGTGGACCTGTCCGCCATCCTCGCGGACCGCTACGGCGCGTTCATGGCCCCCGTCTTCCTGATCGGGTTCGCGGCCGCCACGTTCTCCTCGGTGCTCGGGGTCTGGCACGGCGTGTCGCTGATGTTCGCCGACTTCGTCGCGACGTCGCGCGGCCTGCCCGCCGACGACCGTCGCCGCGGCGCCGGCGGCCTCTACTACCGCGCGTACATCCTGTGGCTGACCGTCCCGCCGATGGGGCTGCTGTTCCTGGACCGGCCCATCGCCCTGGTCATCGCCTACGGCGCGCTCGGCTCGCTGTTCATGCCGTTCCTGGCGATCACCCTGCTGTTCCTGAACAACTCGTCGAGCGTGCCGCGCCGGTGGCGCAACCGCTGGTGGGTCAACGTGATCCTGGCGGCCGTGGCGGCGATGTTCCTCCTGCTCGGCTACAACCAGCTCGCGAGCGCCCTCGGCGAGGTGGTGCCGCTGCCGACGCTCGGGTTCTGATCACTGGTACCCGCGGATCTCCTTGAAGGCCTCGCCGATCGAGCTCTCCGCGACGTCGAAGACCCGGCCGCCGGTCGTCTCGGCGAGCCGGGCGACGTCGGTGCGCGCTCGTTCGTCGTCGCCCAGCATGACGACGAACGTCGGCACGCCGAGCCCGGCCCAGCCCTCGTCGTGGTACGCCGCCTCGAACTCGTCGAGCGAGATGCCGCGGTTGTTCTCGCCGTCAGTCATGAGGACGACGGAGGTGTAGTAGCCCTCGTTGGTGGGGTCGTCGAGGATCTCGCGGTACGCCTGGGCAAGGCTCTCGTAGACGGCGGTGGTGCCGCCCTGGGCGCGGAGCGCGCGCACGGCGTCCCGGATCGGGTCGAGCTCGGCCGGGTCCGCCTCGGGGTCCTGGAGATCGAAGGTCACGAGGTCGCCCGGCTCGGTCGCGTAGGGCAGGATCGCGACCCGCTCGCCCTGGCGGAACCGCGTGAAGTTCCCGGTCACGGACGTGTCGTTGCCCGTCAGGTCGCCGAAGGCCTGCTGCAGCTGGTTCAGCCGCGTGCCCGCCATGGACCGGGAGTCGTCGAGCACGTAGACCACGTTCGCCGGGTCGCGGTAGTCCTTCAGGTAGTTGGCGATCAGCCGGTCGGCCGTGTTCAGGTCCTCCGGCAGCGCCACGGGTGCCGGGTCGGCCCGGGGGATGGCGGGGTCCGGCAGGGCCGCGCCGGCCGTCTGCGGGCGCCGGTACGACACCCGGGTCAGCAGCTCCTGCGTCTCGGTCTCGGAGAGCCACTCGTCGATGCGCTCGAACAGCTCGCCCTGCTCGGCGTCCAGCAGCGTGAGCGGGTAGTCGGAGTAGACGGCGGCGTCGGGGTAGACGATCACGAGGTCCTCGGCCAGGTCGCCGGACTCGTTCAGCGCCACCAGCTCGGACTCGTAGTTGACGATCGCGTCGGCCTCGCCCTGCCGCGCGACGAACTCGTCGGCCAGCCAGCCGGAACTGCCCGCCGTGCGCACGAGTCCCGAGAAGAAGCCGGTCACGGCGTCGTCGTCCACCTGTTCGACGGTGATCGGCGAGACGCCGCCGTCGAACGCGGACGCGACGCTGACCAGTGCCGAGAAGCCGGAGTTGGACGACGCCGGGTTCGTCATGAAGAACGACAGGTCGCCCTGCCGGGCCGTCTCCGCGATCGTCGTCCACGGCACCGTGGTGCCCTGTTCCCAGCCGAGGCGCTGGGCGGCGCCCGGGCTGACGCCGAGCACGACCGGGGACCGGCCCGTCTCGCCGGTGCTGTCGCTCCACGGCTCGCGCGCCGCCGGGTTCTCCGCCTTCTTCTGGTCCCACAGCAGGTTCATGTAGCGGTCGGACGAGAACCAGGCCAGGTCGCAGTCGGCGGGTTCGCCGTCGTCGTCGCACGTCGGCGACCCGCTGACGACGGTCTCGGCGCCCTGGAGCGTGCCCTCGTAGGTGGGGACGAGCGTGACGCCGGTGGAGCGGCGCAGGTCCTCGGCGACCTCGTCGTTCTCGATGACGCTCTCCAGCTCGGAGCCGGCGAGCACGGTGAGGGTCACAGGGGCGTGCGGGCTGTAGGCGTTGCGTTGGGCCACCAGGACCAGGAAGACGACGACGATGATCACGACCGTCGTCCCGGCCGCCACGACGACCTTGTTCATGCCAGAGCCTTCCACGCGAGACGAGGCGCGCCGCCCCGGCCTCCGCACCGGACGAACGCGCCCTGACCTGCGTCATGGTGGCACGCCCGATCCGGCCACCCATATCCGACATGCCCGCCAGAACGCAGCGTTCACCGGAAGTTCATCCCGGCTGCGGGCGCAGTACGGCGAGACGCAGACGTACCAGGTGGTGTCCGTGAGCGACGACGAGCTCGTCTACGAGGCGCGCACCACCGACGGGACCGTCGTGGACGGGTTCACGGAGGACAAGTCGGACGGGACGAAGGTCGTCACGGACCACTGAGCCTGTGCACCCGTTCACCCGGCCAGGTGTCCCCATCTGGTGCGGAGGGCGTCCCAGAGGCCGGCGTCGACCTGTCGTCCGTGGTCGAGCACGACGACGTGGTCGGCCGCGTCGAGGGTCGCGGCACGGGAGGAGGAGCCCACGATCGTCCTGCCGGATGCCCGCAGCGCCGTCCAGAGGGCGGCCTCGGTACCGGCGTCCAGGGCGGAGGAGACGTCATCGACGACCAGCAGGTCAGGGTCGGCCGCGAGGGCGCGGGCGAGCGCGAGGCGCTGGACCTGGCCCCCGGACAGCCTCAGACCGCGGTGTCCGACGACGGTGCCGTGCCCGCCAGCCTCGCTGACGTCCTCGTCGAGCTGCGCGGTGACGAGCGACGAGGCCACGGCGCGGTCGTGATCGAGGTGGACGTTCTCGGCGACCGTGCCGGACACGATCCGGGGCACCTGCCCCACGAACGCGGTCCTGGTCCCGGCCAGCCGGGCCATACCGGTCAGGCGCGTCTCGTTCCAGGTGACGGCGCCGTCCAGGCGGACGAGCCCGGCGAGCCCGGCCAGCAGCGACGACTTCCCGGCGCCGACACGTCCGACGACGAGGACCGTCTGGCCGGGCCGGATCTCGAGGTGGACGTCACGCACGCCGATCGTGCCGTCGTCGTGCACGGCGCTCACCCCGGCCAGGCGGAGCCGGGCGAGCGGGCCGACCGGGACGGTCGCGGCCGAGGTCCGGTGCGTCCCGCGGACGAGGTCCACGTCGGCCGGTACGGCGGCGAGGTCGCTCGTCCCGGCGAGGCGGGTGGCGACGTCGGTCCAGCGGCGGGCGACCGGGATGCGGGTGACGACGTTCCCGGCGGTGGCGCCGACCCATCCGTAGGCGCCGATTGCCGTGTAGACCACGAGCGTCGTGGTCAGCGACCAGGTTCCGGCGACATGGAGCCACCACACCAGGACGGTCGCGGACCGTGAGACCAGCCAGGGCGCCTGCCAGACGAGGTAGGAGACACGGTCCTCGCGCTGGGCCGCGGCGACCCGCTCGGCGTCCTGCCGGCGCAGGTGGGCCAGCGCGGCGCCGGTCGCGCCGGAGAGCTTGATCGTGCGGACGGCCTCGAGCACCGACCCGAGGGCACGCCCGAACGCCGCGCGAGCATCGCCGGCCAGCCGCGCCGTATCGCCCACGAGCCGGGCGCCCAGTCCCGCGGCGCCCGCCGAGACGCCCACGACGCCGGCCGCGATGGCCACGGCGATCGGGCTGCCGGACACCCCGCCCAGGACGGCCAGGGTCGTGAGGCCGAAGGCGAACTCGCGCGCGGTCCGGGACAGGACCAGGAGCCGGTACTCCTCGAGCGTGCGGGCGGTGACCTCACCGGGAGACGGCCGTTCGACCGGGGCGTGACCGGTCTGGCCGCGCAGGATAGCCAGCCTGACCCTCAGGCGGCCCTCGGTCCACAGCATCGTCCTGGGACGTGTCTCCAGGTAGTAGACCACGCTGCTGAACAGGGCGGCGGCGATCACCCCGGCCGCGGGCCACCAGGGATTCGCCCCGGCCATGAGTGCGGTGACGAGCGCGGCCCACACCCACCCGGCGACCGCGCTGCCGGAGCCGACGACGTCGTCGAGCCACATCAGGAGTTCGGCGGGGATCCACCAGCGGGGGCGGGTCAGGGCGGCTCGCGTCGCCGTCCTGCCGACCGGGACGCGCGCTGAGCCGGCGCGCGGCCGCGTGGTGTCGTGTGCCCGGGTGCGGACGGCGCCGTGCGCGTGCGCGGCCGGGGCCGCGTCGTCGTCCCGTGTCGCGGCGGTGCCGTCGGCTTCGACGAGGGCGGCGAACCGCCCGTCCCCGGCGGCCAGCTCGTCCCAGGTGCCGTGCTCGACGATCCGTCCGTGGTCCATGACGGCGATGGTGTCGGCGACCCGCGCCGTGGCGAGCCGGTGGGCGACGACGATGCCGGTGCGTCCGGCCAGCAGGCCGCGCGCGGCGTGCGTGACGGTCCGGGAGGTGTACGGGTCCATGCGTGCGGTGGCCTCGTCGAGCACGACGACGCGCACGTCGCGGACCAGCAGCCGTGCGAACGCGACCAGTTGTTCCTCCCCGGCGCTGAGCATCACCCCGCGCGGCCCGAGGACCGTGTCCAGCCCGTCGGGGAGCCCGTCCACCCAGCCGGTCAGGCCGAGCGCCGCGATCGCGGCCCCGACCCGTTCGGCCGGGACGTCACCGAACAGCGCGATGTTCTGCCGCAGCGTCCCGGACAGGATCTCCGTGCGCTGACCCACCACCCCGACGGTGCCGCGCAGGTGCTCCACGTCCAGGTCCCGCACGTCCACGCCGTCGAGGAGCACGCTGCCGGCCGGAGGCTCGACCGCCCGGGACAGGACCTTGGTCAGGGTGGTCTTGCCCGACCCCGTACGGCCCACCAGGGCCACGGTGCGTCCGGCCGGGAGGGACAGGGAGACCGGGCCGAGCCTGAACCCGTCGCCGTCCGCGGCCGGGTAGGTGAACGTCAGGTCCCGCACGTCGATCCGCGCCCCGGGCGCGCCGCCGGCCTCGCCGAGCCGTCCCCCGAGTGCCGGCTCCTGTGCGGCGTCGAGCATGCCCCGCACGCGGGCGAGGGTCCCGAGGCCTTCCTGGATCTGCGGCAGCAGGCTCGTCAGCGTGTGAAGTCTCCGCACGAACATCGCGACCAGGAGAAAGAGCGTGACGAACCGCGCCACCTCCAGCCCGCCGTCCCGGACGGCCGCCACGCCGCCCAGCACGACCACCGCCGTCAGCCCGGCCATCACCAGCGACAGGCGCAGCGAGAACCGCGCCGAAAGGATCGACGCCGCGAGCTGGGCGCGGATCGCGGCGGCACCCGCCCGGGCGAACCTGCGCAGGACGAATGGCTGGCCGCCCACGGCCCGCATGTCGTCCCTCGCGGCCACCGCCTCCTCGAGTTGCGCGGCCGAGTCGGACCACGCCTCCTCCGCGGCCGTCGTTGCCGCCGTGATCCGCGCCCCGGTTCCCCGGACCGTCAGCAGCGCGAGCGCGCCGACGACGGGGAACAGCCACCACGCCGGCCACCACGCCACCCCCGCGGCCACCCACGCGACGACGGCTCCGACCAAGCCGTAGAACGCCACCTCCCCCAGCCGGCGGAACGCCGAGAACAGGGCGCGCGGATCGTCGTCGGTGCGCTCCAGCAACGACCCGATGGCCTGTTCCTCCAGGTCGGGCAGCGTCCGGCGCAACGTGACCGCCAGCAGTTCGCCGCGCAGCCGGGACTCACCACGCGCCGCCACGACACGCCACCATCCCGTGACGATCACGCCGCCGACGATCGTCGTGGCCGTCAGTCCGGCGAACATCCAGAACCGCTCCAGCGACGGGATCGCGACAAGATCCCCGGTGACGACGGCGAGCCACGCGTCGATGCCCGCCAGAGCCATCGTCAGCGGCACCACCGGCGCCAGGGCCCGCATCAGGTAGCCGCGCCACGAGCCGCCGGGCCGGCCGCCGGGCCGCGCCCTCTTCGAGTACCTCGGCAACGCGGTCTCCTTGATCGTGTGGCGTCTTGAACGGTGGGGGGTGCGAGGGGGCGCGTCGCCTATTCCAACCCGGATCCTCGCTGCTGCCCAGGGCATTTCTGTGGCAGGTCTGCGGCATCGGGCGCCACGCGGCCCGGCCACACGGTTCGCGCGACCGGCGGCGCGAGGGTGTCGCCGGGCTCTGCCCCCACGTGCGGCTGTCGCAGCGCGGCTCGTAGCAGTTCGAGAGTTGCCCGGACCGAGCCCTCTGCGTTGACCTCGACCGCGTCCGGCCGGCTCTGCCGGACTTCTTCCAGTGACTCCACGAGGCGTTCAGCATCCTCGGGTCCGACCAGGGCGTTGTTGATCCGGTGTTCTGTGCGGGTCGGAGCAGCTGACCGCTCGGCCAGTCGCCGGGCGAGGGCCGTGGGTCCCAGGTCGAGGATGCACTCGACGAACGTCGCGCCGCATTCCTCGGCCAGCCGCTCCAAGGATTCGATGAAGTCGGTCCGAGCCAGATACTGGCCGACGATCACGTCGTGCCCGCTCCTGAGTTGCTCGTAGGCCATTGCGAGAGCCAGCCTCCTGGCGTGCAGACCGGATGCCTGGGTGTCCTCGCTCCAGTTGCCCAGGGAGTGCTTGATGCCGTCCACGTCGAGCGGCAGCGTCAAGGGCCGATCGTGCGCCAGCAATTCTGCCAGCGTCGACTTCCCCGATCCGGGCGCACCGTTGAGCAGGATCAGGCGGGCCATGCGGAGACCCTGGCTGCGCCTGAGATTCGTGGTGGAAGTCGGTTGCAGTTCGTCGCGAACCGCAATCGTGCGTCGGTCGGCGTCGGCGAACCACAGCCGAACCGCAGCCAGCGCCCGCCGACCGCCGTCAAACCGCAGGGACACGCCGAGAACACCGGGAATTGTCGGCGTGTCGCTGCGCCTCGGCGACGGAAACCGTCCTCGCTCTGCGGTTCGGCGGACACCGGCGCACTCAGGGTGCGGCGTCAAGGGTCCTCGGGAGTCCGCTCGTCGAGCGCCTGCGACGTTCGGCGATTCGGTCGGCGCCGTCCGGCTCTGTCCTGGCAGCATGACGGCATGGAGCGTGTACTGGGAATTGGTGGCTACTTCCTGCGGGCGGCCGACCCGACGGCCCTGATCGCGTGGTATCGCGACTGTCTGGGCCTGAACCCCGAGGAGAACGACGTCTGGCACCAGGAGGCCGGGCCGACCGTCTTCGCGACCTTCGAGTCCGAGACGGACTACTTCGGATCCCGCGCCCAGCAGACCATGCTCAACTTCCGGGTCCGCGACCTGGACGCGATGCTCGCGCAACTGCGCGCCAAGGGCGCGGACGTAACGGAGGAGACGCAGGACATGGAGGGTGTCGGCCGATTCGGCTGGGTCACCGATCCGGAGGGCAACCGGATCGAGCTGTGGCAGCCCGCCTGACCGAAGACGTCACCGGGCTTCCGGACGAGCATCTCCCGATTCGTTCGCCGCCGGAACCGCCCCTGGGCGTTCGCTCTCCGCCGCGAGGCCGGCCGCGAGGAGCGTGGCGAGGCCCGAAACGTCTTGCGCGTCGAGCATGGCGATGTACGACGACCGCTGGTCGAACTGCACGATCGCCGGGAACCCGAACCGGCGGATCGTCTGCAGAGCGATGATCGCCCGTCCGGTCCGGCCGTTGCCGTCGCTGAACGGGTGGATCCGCTCGAACGCGATGTGCGCGTCCGCGACCGCCTCCAGCAGAGCTCGGTCGTCGAGATTCGCCGTCTGCCACTCCGTCTGGTCGGCCCACTGGTGGACGAGGCCCGGCACCCGTGAGGGCGGCGCCGGCTTCCATGACGCACCAGTGACGACGTTGTCGGAGGTCTTGAACTGTCCGACGTCGTGAGCCAGGTGATCCATCAGAGCCCTGTGGAGGTCGAGGACGAGGCCGGAGGAGATCGGCTCGTCGTCGGCGACGGCTCGCAGGATCCGGGCCATCGCCTGGCGGTGGTTCGCCACCTCGTACAGCTCGCGGATCGGGGTGCCCGCCGCCGGCGTTCGTTCGTCGACCAGAAGCGTGATGGTGTCCGACAGGGAGAGCGTGTTTCCCTCGATCGCCGAGGAGTGGTGGGCGAGCCGCACCAGCACGTCGTCGGCGTAGTCGGGCGTCAGCACCGCGGACTGCTGCACCTCGATCCGGAACTGCTCATGATCCCAGGTCATCGACGGGTCCGTCGGCTGTTGATGATGCCGACCAGTTCGTCCAGCCCGAGGCCCTCGTACTTGTTCACGGGCTTCACCTCGAGCACCCCGCCCTGCACGGTCACCTCGACGGGGTCACCCGCGTTCAGGCCCAGCGCGCGCAACTCGGCCGGGCTGATCGTGATGCCCGTGGAGTTGCCGATGGTGACGACCTTCTTCCTCATACGAACAGGCTAGCAGCATGTTCGTACAGGACGTGGTGCGCCTCGCGGGCGAGCGGCGGTCCGACCGGAGCCAGAAAAACTACGACACAAACCTCGCGTGCAGGACACTGGCAATCCACCGGCGACCACCAAGGAGGCAACCGCATGACCGAAGGTGAGAGCACATCGTGAGCGGGCTCGCGATCCGGGACGCGGTCCCCGACGACGCCGGCCGGCTCGCCGTCGTCCGCCATGCCACCTGGCGGGCCACCTATGGGCGTGGCGTGGCCGCTTCCTGGAGCGACCCGCCGAGCACCGACAGCGAGGCGGCACGCGCGTCGCGGCCTCGTTCCCCGCGGTGGGTGATCAGGAGGTCGACGAGCTGCTCGGTGAGCAGCATCAGCGCCGCCCGCGAGGTGTGGATGAGCTCGTCGTGGAAGCCCTCGGTGATCGGCGGCACGACGAGCAGGACGTCCGCCAGCTCGGCGACGGCCGAGCCAGAGAACGACGTGACCACCAGCACCTTCGCCCCGCCGGCCCGCGCCGCGCGCATCGACTCCAGCGTGACCCGGCTCGCGCCGGAACCCGAGAAGACGACGGCGGCGGCCCCCGCCCCGAGCTGCCGCGCCGCGATCTGCTCTGACATCGCGTCCATGAGCTGCTCGGCCGGGCGCCCTGCCGCGTTGAGGCGGAGCACCATGTCCAGGCCGAGCGGGCTGGAGAGCCCGTTGGCGATGACGAGCACCCGCTCGGCCTCGTCGAGCGTGCGGAGGAACTCGGCGAGCGCCTCCTCGGTGAGCGCGGACATCGCGTGTCCCAGCCGCGCCCCGAAGCGCTCCGCCCCGGCGCGCACGGTGCCCGTGAGGGAGGCGGGGGTGTCGTCGATCCCGTGGGAGGTCTGCTCGTGGGCGAGTTCCTGGACGAGGGCGACGCGCAGTTGCGGGTAGCCGTCGTAGCCGAGGGACTGTGCCGCGCGGATGACCGTGGTGCGTCCGACGCCGACGGCGTCGGCCAGTTCCTGGGCCGTGCGATCGACGGTCGTGGCGCGGTCGGCGGCGATCGCGTCGACCACGCGCCGTTCGGTGGGCTGCAGGGACGGCGCGAGGGAGAGGATGCGCGCCGTCGGCGGGGCGTCAGGCGCTCCTTGCCAGGCCACGGACCGTTGCCCCCTTCATGATGCGCCGGCGGATGGCTCCGGAGATCGCGTCCATGATCATGGTCGCCGCCACGACGACGATCAGCAGCATGCCGACCGTGTCCCACTGCCGGAAGTTGGTGTAGTTCGAGAGCATACTGCCGATCCCGCCCGCGCCGACGAGGCCGAGCACGGCGGACGTGCGGATGTTGATCTCGAACCGGTACAGCGCGGAGGACAGCAACGACGGTGCGGCGGCCGGCCACAGCGCCCACCGGGTGACCTCGGCGGTGCTGCCTCCCGCGGCGCGGACCGCCTCCGAGGCGCCCTCCTGCACCGACTCGATCGTCTCGTACACCCACTTGCCCTGGGTGCCGATGCCGGCGATGCCGAGGGCGAGCGCGCCGGTCAGCGGGGTGAGCCCGGTGACGGTGAGCAGGATCAGCGCGAAGATGACCTCGGGCACGGCGCGGATCACGGCGAACAGTCCTCGCAGGGTCGTGCGCAGCCAGGCCGGTCCGACGCCGCGCGCCGCGAGCATGCCGAGCGGAATGGAGACGACGACGCAGCCGATGGCGCCGATCCACGCCATGGAGATCGATCGCCACGTCTCGAACAGGGCGCGCGGCAGCTTCTCCCAGTTCGGGGCCCCGAACATGAGCACCAGGTAGTCCCAGACCTTGCCGGGCAGCGACGGCAGGTCGCTCCAGGCGATCTTCAGGTCGATCGTCGAGAGCAGAATGACGGTGCCCACGACCAGGGCGATCACGGTGGGCCACAGCCGGGAGGGGCGCGGGGGTACGGGAAGCGGCCCGTCCGCCGTGGGGGTGGCCGCCGGAGCGGTGGCGAGGTTCGTCATACCAGCCTCCTGCGCAGCAGATTGGAGCACACCTCGATGGCGATGACGACCACGAGGATCTCCAGGACGATGACGGACACGTCGTCGTAGGCGTAGAACGCGCGGCGTTCGTCGAGCAGGCGGCCGATGCCGCCGGCGCCGACGATGCCGAGGATCGCCGAGATGCGGACGTTGAGTTCGAGGGTGTACAGCCACTGCCCGGCGAACAGGGGCCACGACTGCGGTAGTGCGGTGACGCGGTTGATCTGCGCCTGGGTGCCGCCGGCGGCGCGGCCGGCCTCCATGTAGCCGTGGTCGGCGGAGTCGATCGCCTCAGAGACGAGCTTGACGATGATCCCGAGGTCGAACAGGAACAGGGTGACCACGCCCGGCAGGACCCCCACACCGAGCATGGCCACCAGCACCGTGGCGTACACGAGGTCGGGCACCGCGCGCACCACGTTGACGACGGCGCGCACGGCCCGGCGGGTCAGCCCGTTCGGGTTCGTCGGCGCGGCCGCCCACAGGGTCAGCGGCACGGAGACGACGGCGGCGAACGCCGCGCCCACCAGCGCCATCTGGAGCGTCTCCAGCAAGGGCCCGAGGGTCCGGGGCAAGAACGTGAAGTCGGGCTGGAGGAACTGGGCGATCTTCCCGGCGCCGTTGCGCCAGTGCTGCGCGATGGCCGCGAGGTCCAGGTCGATGCCCCCGATCGCGGGCACGCAGGTGGCGACCGTGAACGCGGCGAACCCCGCGACGACGAGCGCCGTGCGCAGGTGGTTCCGGGGCCGCGGCGGCACGACGAGGTCGGTGGCCGTCACGGGTGCACGCCCAGCTGGTCCGCGGCCCGCACGGGACGGCCGTAGATCTGCTCGAAGTCGGCGTCCGTCGCCTCGCCCGCGGGCCCGTCGTAGACGATCCCGCCCGCACGCAGCCCGATCATGCGGGTCGTGTACTGCCGTGCGAGATCCATGAGGTGGATGTTGACCAGCACGGTGAGGCCGCGCTCCTGGTTGATCCGGCGCAGGTCGCCCATCACGGAGTGCGCCGTCGGCGGGTCGAGGCTCGCGACGGGCTCGTCGGCCAGCATGATGCTCGGCTCCTGCATGAGGGCCCGGGCGATCGCGACGCGCTGCTTCTGCCCGCCGGAGAGCGCGTCCGCGCGGGTCCACACCTTCTCGAGCATCCCGACGGAGTCGAGCGCGTGCAGGGCACGACGGCGGTCGTCCGCCGTCGGCAGGCCCAGCATCGTCCGGAACGCGGGTGTCCAGGCGAAGCTCCCGACGAGCACGTTGTGGAACACATCGGCGCGCTCGGCCAGGTTGAACCCCTGGAAGATCATGCCGATGTGCCCGCGGGCCGCGCGCAGACGCCGCCCGCGCAACGTGGCGACGTCGTAGGGGCCGACCGTGACCGACCCGCTCGTCGCGCGCACCAGGCCGTTGATCGTGCGGATGAGCGTCGACTTGCCGGAGCCCGACAGCCCGACGACCGAGACCATCTCCCCCGGCTCGATCCGCAGCGAGACGTCCCGCAGTGCCTTCGTGCCGTTCGGATAGGTCACTGACACGCCGTCGAGCGCGACATGCCATGACGTGGACGACGACGTGTCAGTGTGCATCCGGATTCTCCCCTGGCGCTCAGTTCGCGAACTGCTGGAGGATCTCGCCGTAGCGGGCGATCTCCTCGTCGGACGTCTCGGCCGTCCAGTCCGACAGGCCCACGAGGTCGAACATCACGTCCGCGGCCTCGTCGGAGGAGCCGGCGTAGTCGTCCATCAGCGTCGTCAGCTCGGCGACCAGGTCGTCGGGCAGCGACGGCGCGACGGCGACCCCGCCGTTGGGGATCATCTCGGTGTAGGCGAAGGCCACGACGTCGTCGGCCACGCCCGGAGCCTCCTCGAGCACGGTGGTGCGGGCGTCCCAGTAGGCGAACCCGACCTCGGCGTCGCCGTTGTGGACGGCCAGCACGGCGTTGTTGTTGCCCTCGACGGGGATCTGCGTGATCCCCGCGTCGGTGTCGATCCCCGCGTCCCGCATGGCAACGACCGGGTACTGGTAGCCGGCCGGCGAGGTGGCCGCCTGGAGGGCGACCTTCGTGCCGTCGGTGATCTTCGAGAACGCCTCGGTGCCCGCCGGGCCCTGGCCCCCGGCGTCCTGCCCGGCCTCCTCGACGCCGTTGCAGTAGGCCAGCTCGGCGCCGCTCGCGGCGTAGGTGGCCTTGACCGGCTCGCCCGCGCAGTACTTGCCGGGGTTGTTGGTGTAGGCCACCCCGGCGTACGACGTCGCGCCGAAACGCACGTCGCGCAGGATCAGCTCGGCGTCGTACTGCTCGGTCGCCTGGTACAGCGATCCGGCGTCGGTGATGACGACCTGTGCCTGGTCGGCGCCGAGGGCCTCGACCGTCGCCGCGTAGTCGGTGGCGACGACGCCGTTCACCTCGATGCCCAGCCCGTCGGAGAGGTACGCCGTGAGCGGGTCGAGCGCCTCGGCGAGGTCCTCGCCCTCGACGGACGGCACGAGCGAGATGGTGATGGAGTCGGGCCGTTCCCCCGAGCCGGAGGCGTCGGAGGTGCCGCCGCAGCCGGCCAGAGCGAGGGGGACCACGGCGAGGGCGCTCGTGGTGAGCAGGAACTTGCGCATTGTTTGCCTTTCGGTGGTGAGGCGCCTCAGGGGGCGGAGACGCCGGCTGCCGCGGTCGCGGCCCAGGTTTCGATGTCGGTGCGGAGGTCGGCGAGGCTCGCGCCGCGCATCGTGACCGATGCCGGAGAGCTCTCCGCCGTCGCGCCGACCAGGGCGGTGTCGGCGCCGAGCGCCGCTGCCGGCGCGAGGTCGTACTCGGCGATGTCGCCGACGGAGAGCACCGGGCCGGCGGCGAGCGCCCGGCGCGCGATCTCGACGATCCCCTGTGGTTTGCCGACCCGGAAGTGCAGCTCGTCGAAGAGGTCGCGCGCGCCCCAGCCGTCCAGCACGGTGTCGATGCCGTCGCGTGGCGCATTGGTCGCCAGCAGGAGGTCGGCGTGCGGGCGCAGCGTCGTGAGGAAGTCCGCGAGGCCGGGCATCGTGCTCACGGGGGCGTTCTCGCTGCCGAGCTGACGGCGGCTCTGCCGATACGCCGTGTCGGCCGCGGCGGCGTCGACCCCGTCCGCGGCCGCGATCGCCGCGGCGACGTGGTATCCGTCGCGATACGTGAGATCGCCCTTCGCGTGCTCGCCGAGCGCCGCCTCGACCCGCGCGAGATAGCCCGTGTTCGCCCGCGGGGCGAGCAGCCTCGCGTAGGCGAGGACGGGGCCGTGCCCGACGGCGAGGGTGCCGTCGAAGTCGAAGATGATGCTGGGTCTCACGCGCTCTCCACTGCCGGTCTGGACGATGCGTCCAAACTAGCGCGGATTCATGGACGAATCGTCGACAGCGCGATGAACACTCGGTAACAGAATGGGTCCTGGCACCACCGATGAGTTCCGCACGCCCGCCTCGTCCATCCCCACAGCGCGCCGCATCCCGCGGCCAGGTCACACCCCGAGGAGAACCACCATGAGCACCATCGTCGCCACACACTTCGTCTCGCTCGACGGCAAGGTCGACCCGACCGGCGGAGATCCCGCGCTGCACGACACGGCGTGGACGTTCAAGACGGTCGACGTCGTCCCGGAGGCCTACGAGCTCAAGGGCCGCGAGCAGGAGGAGGCCGGCGCCCTGCTCCTGGGCCGCACGAGCTACCAGATGTTCGCGCCGGTCTGGCCGGACATGGACGAGTTCACCCGGTACAACACCCTGCCCAAGTACGTCGTCTCCACGTCCCTCACCGAGGACGACCTGACCGACAACTGGGGCGAGACCACCATCCTGCGCTCGCTGGACGACGTCGCGCGGCTCAAGGAGTCCGGCAGCGACGAGATCCAGGTGCACGGCAGCGTCAGCCTCACCCGCGCGCTCGCGGACGCGGGACTGATCGACTCGTACCACCTGCTCGTCTTCCCGGTGCTCCTGGGCCAGGGGAAGCCGCTGTTCAGCGACGCCGACAAGCCGGCGCAGAAGCTCCGGCTCGTCGAGCACGACGTGTACGACAACGGCATCCAGAAGCAGGTGTTCGAGGTCGAGCGCTGACGCCCGCGAAGGCTAGACCGTCGCCCGCTCCCGCCGCTTCAGCCAGACGCCCAGCACGAGCAGCACCGCGATCGCCGCGTACGCGGAGGCGGCGAACGGGCTGGTGACCAGGTAGGTCAGGTCGCCCTGGCTGATGGCGAGGGAGCGGCGCAGCCGGTCCTCGGCCATCGGGCCGAGGATCATGCCCACCACCATCGGCGCCACCGGGTAACCGTACCGGCGCATCATGAACCCGGCCAGGCCCACCAGCACCAGGAGCAGCACGTCCACGGGCGAGAAGTTCAGCGCGTAGGAACCCAGCGCGCCGAACAGGAGGATGCCCGCGTACAGGTAGTGCCGCGGGATCTGCAGCACCTTCACCCACATGCCCACCAGCGGCAGGTTGAGGACGAGCAGCATGACGTTGCCGATGTACAGGCTCGCGACCAGCGCCCACACCAGGGCCGGCTCGTTGACCATGAGCAGCGGTCCGGGCTGGATGGCGTACGACTGGAACGCGACGAGGATGATCGCCGCGGTCGCCGTCGTCGGCAGTCCGAGCGTGAGCAGCGGGACGAGCACGCCCGACGCCGCGGCGTTGTTCGCCGCCTCCGGGCCCGCGACGCCCTCGATCGCGCCCTTGCCGAACTGCTTGCGCCGCTGCTTCCCCGCGAGGCGGCGCTCGGCGGCGTAGGAGAGGAACGTCGCGACGTCGGCCCCGCCGGCCGGGATGGTGCCCACCGGGAACCCGATGGCGGCGCCGCGCAGCCACGGCTTCCAGGAACGCCGCCAGTCGTCGCGCTTCATCCAGCCCCGCCAGCCCTTCTCGACGGGGATGATCTCGACCGGTCCGTGCCGCATCCGCGACCCCACGTACAGGGCCTCGCCGACGGCGAACAGGCCGACGGCGACCACGACGACGTCGATCCCGTCCGCGAGGTTGGGCACGCCGAAGGTGAACCGCTGCTGCCCCGTCAGGGTGTCGGTGCCGACCAGGCCCAGGAACAGGCCCAGCGAGAGCGACGCGAGCCCGCGCGGCACGGAGCTGCCGAGCAGCGCGCCGACGGTGATGAAGGCGACCACCATGAGCGCGAAGTAGTCGGGCTCGCCGAGCTGCACGGCCATCCGGGCGACGTACGGCGCGACGAAAGTGAGCGCCACCGTGGCGAGCGACCCGGCGACGAACGAGCCGATCGCGGCCGTAGCGAGCGCCGCCGCCCCCCGCCCGGCGCGGGCCATCTTGTTGCCCTCGAGCGCGGTGACGATCGAGGCGGACTCGCCGGGGGTGTTGAGCAGGATGGACGTGGTGGATCCGCCGTACATGCCGCCGTAGTAGATGCCGGCGAAGACGATGATCGCGGCGGTCGGCTCCATGGTGTAGGTCAGCGGGAGCAGCAGGGCGATGGTCATGGCCGGGCCGATGCCGGGCAGCACGCCGACGGCGGTCCCGATGAACACGCCGAACAGCGCGTACAGCAGGTAGACGGGGTGCAGGACGGTGGTGAAGCCGTCCATCAGTGCCTGGAGGTTATCCACGGAGGAACGGCACCCCTTCCAGCAGCGGGCCCGCCGGGAGCGACAGGCCCAGCACCCCGCCGAAGACCGCCTGGATGACGAGGCCGAGCACGAGCCCGATCACGGCGGCGCGCCACCAGGGGCGCGCGCCCAGCGCGGCGGCCGCTCCGGTGAACAGGAGCGCGGCGGCGAACGGCCAGCCGATCACGTTGATCACGAACACGTGCACCACGAGCGCCACGACGAGCAGGATCATGGTGAGCCAGTCGGTGCGGACCTCGGGGTCGACGTCCTCGCCCTCCTCCTGCTGCCCGGTCCGGCCGCGCAGCACGAGCACGGTCAGCGCGGCCCCGACCGCGAGGAGCATGGCGCCCACCAGGTAGGGGAAGGCGCGCGGGCCGAGCGTGTTGGTGGAGCCCGGCACGACGATGCCTCCCGCGGCGGCCAGGACGTACACGCCGAGGGCCGCGGTGGCCAGGGCGAGGACGAGCTCGCCCCAGCGGCGCTGCTCGGTCGGTCGCGCGGTGGTCTGCTCGGTCATCGGACGAGCCCGATGTCCTGGAGCACGGCCTGGATCTCGGCGATGTTGCCGGTGAGGTAGGTGTCGAACTCGTCGTCGGCGAGGAACGCGTCGTCCCAGCCGTACTCGTCGAGCGTGCCCGCCCAGGCGTCCGACTCGGCCATCTCGGTGACGGCGGCGGTCAGCGCCTCCCGGTCGGCGTCGTCGATGTCCCCGGGCGCGACGACGCCGCGCCAGTTGGTGAGGACGACGTCGTACCCGGACTCCGTGATGGTCGGCGTGTCCGGGAGGGCCGCGACGCGCTCCTCGCCGGAGACGGCCAGCGCCTTCAGCTCGCCCGCCTCGACCTGCTCGGCGTACTCGGCCACGCCCGAGATGCCGGCGTCGACCTTGTTGCCCAGGAGTGCGGCGAGCGACTCGCCGCCGCCGGAGTAGGCGACGTAGTTGAGGTTGTCGGCCACGTCCTCCTCGGCCATGCCCGCGGCCTTGAGCAGCATGCCGGCGACGATGTGGTCGGCCCCGCCGGCCGAGCCGCCGGTGACGGTGACGTCCTTGCCGTTCTCCTCGATGTCCGCCACCAGGTCGTCGAGGGTCTCGTACGGGGACTCCTTCGGGACCACGATCACCTCCTGCTCCTCGGTGAGGCGGGCGATCGGCGTGGTGTCCTCGATCCGGGCCTGGGACTCGTTGGTCTCCACGGCGCCGACCATGACCAGGCCCATCACCAGCAGGGTGTGCGGGTCGGTGGCGTTGGCGATGTTCGCCAGGCCCACGGTGCCGCCGGCGCCGTCGACGTTCGTGACGGTGGCCCGGCCGACCAGGCCCTCGGCCTGCAGGTCGGCCTGCAGGGCGCGGCCCGTCTGGTCCCAGCCGCCGCCGGGCGCGGCGGGGACCACGATGCTGAGCTCGTCGATGGCGGCGTCGTCGCCGTCAGAGTTTGCCTCCAGGCTGCCGCAGCCCGCGAGGGCCAGTGCCAGGGTGACGGCTCCCACCGGGGCGACCCCGGTTCGGCTGATGCGCATGTCTCCTCCTCGAGAAGCGTGGGCCGGCCTGCCACGTCGCCGGCTCTCGGTCCACTGCGGCGTGAGCGTAGGAAGGACCGCGCACCGGAGTCGCATTCTGGTCGCAACGAACGTTGTGGTCGTTTCGGTCACGGCTCGGTACCGCGCCGCCCGGGAACCGGTGCACACTGACGTCGTGAGAAGAGCGATGACGCTCCGGGCGCAGCTGCTGGTGCTGCAGGTCGTCATCGTGCTCGCGGTGGTGTGCGTGACGGGGATCGTCGCCTCGGCGCTGCAGGAACGCCAGCTCCGCGAGGCGTACGTGGACCAGATGACCGGCGTGGCGCAGTCCGTGGCGCACCTGCCGGCCATTCGCGATGCCTTCGACGACGAGGACCCGTCGGCCACGATCCAGCCGATCGCCGAGGTGATCCGCGAGGCGTCCGGCGTGACCTACCTGGTGGTCACCGACGAACGCGGCATGCGCTACTCCCACCCGAACCCCGCACGGATCGGCAAGCAGGTCTCGACCGACCCGTCCGTGCCCCTGTCCGGGCAGGTGTGGACCGGCACCCAGACCGGCACGCTCGGCACGTCCTGGCGCGTCAAGGTGCCCGTGTTCGGCGAGGCGGCCGACGACGCCTCCCCCGCCCCGGTCATCGGTACCGTCAGCGTGGGCGTCCTCGAGTCCGAGCTGCGCGCCGACCTGACCGAGGACCGCTTCTGGCTGCTCGCCGCCCTCGCCGGCGCCACCGTGGTCGGCGTGCTCTGCGCCGCGTGGGTGACCCGCCTCGTCCGCCGCCGCATCTACCTGCTCGAACCGGAGGACATCGCGACCCTGCTGGAGACCCGCGGCCTCACCGACGCCCTGCGCTCGCAGTCGCACGAGTTCGCCAACACCCTGCACGTGATCTCGGGCCTGCTGGAGCTGGGCCGGACCGGGGAGGCGGTCGCCTTCATCGAGCGATCGGGGCACGGCGGGCTGCTCACCGCGTCCGCGGTCGCACCGGGCGTGCGCTCCCCGGAGGTCGCGGCGCTGCTCCTGGTCAAGACCATCACCGCACGCGAGCACGGCGTGACGCTCGACGTCGACGAGGCGTCCGCGCTCGGCGACCCCGGCAGCCCCGAGGCCTCGTCGCTGCACACCGACGCCCTCATCGTGCTCGGGAACCTGATCGACAACGCCGTCGACGCCGCAGGCCCGGAGGGCCGCGTCCGCGTCCTGGTGCGGGCCGGCGGACCGGGGCTGTGCCTCCAGGTGGACGACGACGGGCCTGGCATCCCCGCGCCCCTGCACCACCAGGTGTTCAAGGCCGGGTTCTCCACGAAGGCGCCCGGCGACCGGGACAGCCGCGGTATCGGGCTCGCGCTGGTGCGACGCATCGCGGACCGGCGGGACGGCGACGTCGTCATCGGGACCGGCGACCTCGGCGGGGCGCGGGTGACGGTCGAGCTCCCCGTCGGCTCCCCCGTGCCCTCCGGCTCCCCGGAGGCCGCGCCGTGACCGCGCCCGCCCGCGTGCTCCTCGTCGAGGACGACCCCGCCGTCGCCGTCGTGCACCGCGGCTTCGTGGAGAGCCACCCCCGCTTCGTCGTCGTGGGCGAGGCACGCAACGGCACCGACGCGCTGCGCCTCGCCGCCGCCCTGCGGCCCGACCTCGTACTGCTCGACCTGCACCTGCCCGGCATCGGCGGCCTCGACGTGCTCCGGAGGCTGCGCCTGCTGCCCGGCGAGCCCATCGACGTCGTCGCCACCACCGCCGCGCGCGAGCTCGACACCGTGCGCCAGGCCATGGCCGGCGGCGTCGTCGCCTACCTCGTCAAGCCGTTCACGTCCGCCGCCCTGCGCGAACGGCTCGACGAGGTGTGGCAGCGGCGCGAGGACCTGCGCCGGTCGCGGGGCACCCTCGACCAGGATGAGGTGGACCTGCTGCTGGCCGGGCCGCGCTCCGGCACGGCCGCGCCGCCCAAGGGGCTGTCCGGACGCAGCCGCGCCCTCGTCCAGGAGGCGCTCGCGAGCCTGTGCGGCACGGCGGGTGCGGACGGGGCGGACGGCGTGGATGCCTCGGCGGCCGAGGTCGCCGAGGCGGTCGGGATGTCGCGGGTCAGCGCCCGCCGCTACCTGGAGCACCTGGTCGCCGAGGGGCACGCCCAGGTCGCGCCCCGCTACGGCGCCACGGGCCGGCCGGAGAACCGGTACCGGCCGGTGTGAGAGATCGCGGGTCGACCTCACCACCCTGTGGACCAGGCACTTGCTTACGAACCATGAGGTTGGTTACGCCAGACCCCCGTTTGGCGTAACCAACCTCGTGGTTCGTAAGCAACCGCACGGCCTCATTCAGGCCTCCCGCCAGACTTGTTTTCGGGTGACCGAACTTTTATGGTTTGGGTATGCCCACAACTCGCCGTACGCCGGTCGCGCTCCGTCTCGCCCTCCCGCTCCTCCTGGCCGCCGGCCTCTCCGGCTGCGGCGCCACGTTCGAGGGCCGCGCCGCCGACGACGACCGGCCGGTCGTCCTGACGACGTTCACCGTGCTCGCGGACATCGCGCAGAACGTGGCCGGGGACCACATCCGGGTGGAGTCGATCACGAAGGTCGGCTCGGAGATCCACGGGTACGAGCCGACACCGGGCGACATCGCCAAGGCGTCCGAGGCGGACCTGATCCTCGACAACGGGCTGAACCTGGAGGCGTGGTTCGGCCAGTTCGTGGAGTCGGTGGACGTGCCGCACGTGGTCCTGACCGACGGCGTCGAGCCGATGGACATCACCGAGGACGCCTACGCCGGTAAGCCGAACCCGCACGCCTGGATGAGCCCGCTGAACGTGCAGATCTACGTCGACAACATGGTCGACGCCTTCGGCGAGCTCGACCCGGAGCACGCGGCCGATTTCGAGGCCGACGGCGAGGCGTACAAGGCCGAGCTGCAGCAGGTGCAGGACGAGTTGGTCGACGGGTTGTCGGCGTTGCCCGAGAACGAGCGCGCGCTGGCGACCTGCGAGGGCGCGTTCTCCTACCTCGCCCGCGACGCCGGCCTGACCGAGCAGTACATCTGGCCGGTGAACGCCGAGCAGCAGGCCACCCCGCAGCAGATCACCTCCATGATCGAGTTCGTCAAGGAGAACGACGTCCCCGCCGTGTTCTGCGAGTCGACCGTGTCGGACAAGCCGATGCAGCAGGTGGTCGACGCGACCGACGCCACCTTCGGCGGGACGCTCTACGTCGACTCCCTCTCGGAGGCCGACGGGCCGGTGCCGACCTACCTCGACCTGATCCGCTACGACAGCACGACCATCCTCGACGCCCTCAGCGGGGACGACGCGTGACCACCGCACCCTCGGCCACGATCGAGGTGGACGACGTCGTCGTCCGCTACGGCGAGGTCCTGGCCCTGGACGGGGTGTCCCTGCGCGTGCCACCAGGCCGGGTGACCGGGCTGATCGGGATGAACGGGTCCGGTAAGTCGACCCTCTTCAAGACGATCATGGGCATGGTCCGCCCCGACCGGGGCGGCGTCCTCCTCGACGGCGCCGCCCCAACGGCGGCGCGCAAGCGCGGCCTGGTCGGGTACGTCCCGCAGAGCGAGGACGTCGACTGGGCGTTCCCCGTCTCCGTCCGCGACGTCGTGATGATGGGACGCTACGGACGCCAGGGCCTCACCCGCCGCGCCCGCCCGGCCGACCACTCGGCGGTCACCGAGGCCCTGGAACGCGTCGAGCTGACCGACTACGCCGAACGACAGATCGGGCAGCTCTCCGGCGGGCAGCGCAAGCGCGCGTTCGTCGCCCGCGGCATCGCCCAGGACGCCCGGATCCTGCTCCTGGACGAGCCGTTCGCCGGCGTCGACAAGCGCTCCGAGGCCACCATCGTGCGGCTGCTGCGGGAACTGGCCGACGACGGCCGCACCGTCCTGGTCTCCACCCACGACCTGCACGCCCTCCCCCGGCTGGCCGACGAGGCCGCGCTCCTGCTGCGCCGGGTGCTGTTCCACGGCGACGTCTCCGAGGCGCTGCGACCCGAGAACCTCGCCCGCGCGTTCGGCCTGGACGTGCTCGACCACGAGGAATCCGCATGAACCCGCTCGACCTGCTCCTGGAGCCCCTGCAGTACGACTTCATGGTGCGCGCGCTCGTGACCACGGTGATCGCCGCCGTGGTGTGCGCGCTGCTGTCCTGCTGGCTCGTCCTGGTGGGCTGGTCGCTGATGGGCGACGCCGTCTCCCACGCCGTCCTGCCCGGCGTCGTCATCGCCTACGTCCTCGGTGTGCCGTTCGCGATCGGGGCTCTCGTGTTCGGGTTCCTCGCCGTCGTCCTGATCGGCACGATCCGCGGCACGAGCCGCGTCAAGGAGGACGCGGCGATCGGGATCGTGTTCACCACCCTGTTCGCCCTCGGTCTCGTCCTCATCTCCGTGACGCCCAGCCAGACCGACCTGAACCACATCATCTTCGGCAACATCCTGGGCGTCTCCGACGTGGAACTCGTCCAGATCGCGATCCTGGCCGCCGTCGCCTTCGTGACGCTCGTCGTCAAACGCCGCGACCTGACGCTGTACGCGTTCGACCGCCTGCACGCCCACGCCATCGGGCTCTCGCCCCGGTTCCTCGGGGCGCTGCTGCTCGGGCTCCTCGCCCTGACCGCCGTCGTCGCCCTCCAGGTGGTCGGCGTGATCCTGGTCGTGGCGATGCTGATCATCCCGGGCGCCACCGCCTACCTGCTCACCGACCGGTTCGGGCGGATGCTCGTGATCGCGCCCGTGATGTCGGCGGTCTGCTCGGTGGTGGGGATCTACCTCAGCTACTGGCTCGACGCGGCGTCGGGCGGGCTCGTGGTGGTGGTGCAGGGGGCCGCGTTCGCGCTCGTGTACCTGTTCGCGCCGCGGCACGGGCTGCTCGGCAAGCGGCTGGCCGCGGGACGACGGCGGGTGGCATCGCGTCCGGACATGGTGGCCTGAGGCGGGACGTCCGCCCGGGCACATCCTCGTCGTCACCTGAGTGCCCCCTATGCGTTATAGTTCCGTATGTGATGGGGGTTCACCCCCCAGCGATCCCGGCACCACCTGAACTGTCCCTGCGCAAGGTCGATCCTTCCTGTCGCACAGCTCACGGAGGTACGCATGCCGACCGACGCCTCACGTGCCATGGCCGAGATCTTGTCCGGCCCGCTGGGTGACGTGTTCCTTGTGCCCGGGCAGGGGGTGGATCCCGTCGGCGCCATGGCACGTGACTCCTTGGCCGGAAGCGGAACGGTCAGGCAAGCGCTGTCGGTCGTGGATTCCGTTGCCGCCGACCATGGCTATCCAGCGGTCACGGGTCTGGTGCTCGGATCGGCGAACGGGTCCGAGCAGGAGTACGGCGCGACGCAGCTCGCTCTCTATGCCGCTTCCGTTGCCGTCCTGGCCGTGTTGCGCGAGCATGGCCCGCGCCCCGGCGCCGTCGTCGGGCAGAGCATGGGCGAGATCGCGGCACGTGTCGCCTCGGGCGTGTACTCCGTCGAGTCCGGCGCACGTGCCGTCTGCTTCCTGAACGACGCTCACGCCGCGCACCCGTGCGAGGGCGGGCTCGTCATGGCGACGGCCGGCGAGCAGGGCGCCCGGGAGCTGATCGCACGCGCAGGCTCGTCGGACCTGTTCATCGCCGGGGTGATCACCGCCAGGCACACGCTGCTCGTCGGCGGCGAGGAAGCCCTCGGATCACTGCTCGCCCTCGCCGGCGAGCCAGGAGTGCCGGCACTTCAACGCCTCTCCGTGCAGTACACGACCCACCATCCCGGGCTCGGACCGATCCGCCGGCAGTTCGAGTCGGCACTTCGCACGCTGCCGATACAGCCCCTCCAGGTGCCGTTGTACTCGGTCGTCGGGCGACGCTGGTATACCGACGACGACGACTTCTGCGGAGTTCTGGCGGACTGCGTCACCAGGCCGATGTATCTGCTCGAGGCGTTGGAGCAGTTTTCGGCGAACCTCCCGGAGCGATTCATCGAGCTCGGCGCGGGCGACAGCATGACGCGCGCGGCAAGCGTTGTGCTGCGTGGCGTGGCTACGGTCGCGCCCCTGGCGCGTGACCTTTCCTGGTTCTCCGATCTCATCGACCCATCCGCGTCATCCGTGGCCTCGTGATTCCGGCCTGCCGCCCGACACCAAGGGAAGTGACCGATGCCAAATATCCAGGTACCCGAGTTCGACCCGTCGTCGCTGCCGCCGACCTTGGCGAGGTTCGCCGAGGGCGACGCCCTCCTCAACGTCCTCAAGATCCTCCTCCGATCACCGCGGATTGCTGAGGCCGTGGGCAACCTCGGTGCCGTGCAGTTCGCCCACAGCAGCCTGCCCGACGTGGATCGGGAACTGGCGATCCTGGCAGCAGGCACCTGCTACGTGTCCGCCTACGAGACGGCTCAGCACGAGCCCATCTCACGGGCGGTCGGGGTGACCGACGAGCAGCGCGCCGCCCTCGCCGGGGGACGCTGGGACAGCACGGCGTTCAGCACGGCTCAGGCAACGATGATCCGGTTCGTGGTCGCCACGGCCGAAGGCTCGACGGTGCCACCGGAGCTCCTCGGCGAGGTCCGTCACCACTACACCGATCAGCAGGTTGTCGAACTGGTCGTGCAGACCGGGTACTACTTCCTCATCGGCCGGATCACGACGGTGCTCGACCTCGAGATCGACGTCCCCGAGGACGCCCGGGTGTTCGATGCGGGCAGGAACGCCGCTAGGGCCGAGCCGTCCGGCGACAGCCCGGCCCCGTGACCGCGGCGGCGTCCCGGGAGCAGTCGGACGCCAGGGGCGCGACCATGGACGCATGATGCTCGCCGAGGTCGTCGCCACGTCCGAGGTCGTCGCCGCCACGCGCTCGCGCCTCGCCAAGCGCGCGGCCATCGCCGGCTGCCTGCGGCGCGGTGCCGCTGACGCCGCCAGCCCGAGCGCCGACACGGGCCCGGACGTCACCGGCGCCGAAGAGTTGGAGATCGCCGTCGCCTATCTGGCCGGTGAGCTGCGCCAGCGGCGCACCGGACTGGGGTGGGCCACGCTGCGCGATCTCCCGGCGCCTGCCGCGACCCCGACCCTCACACTGCACGACGTCGATGCCGCGCTCGGCGCCCTGTCCGGGCTCGCCGGGCCGGGATCCGAGGCCGCCCGTGCCGCCGCGACGTCGGCCCTGTTCGGTGCCGCAACCGATCGCGAGCAGGTGTTCCTGCGCGGCCTGATCACCGGCGAGCTGCGGCAGGGCGCGCTCGACTCGGTGGCCGTGGACGCCGTCGCCGAGGCGGCGGACGTCCCCGCCGAGGCCGTCCGCCGCGCCGTGATGCTCCGCGGAGCGACCGGGCCGGTCGCGAGCGCCGCGCTGCTCTCCCCCGATCCGCTCGCCGCCCTCGCCGGCTTCTCGCTCGAGGTGGGCCGTCCGGTGCGGCCGATGCTCGCCCAGTCGGCGCCCGACGTCGGCGCCGCGCTCGCGAAGCTGCCCGCGGGCGGCGGCGCCTGCGTCGACGTGAAGCTCGACGGGATCCGCATCCAGGTGCACCGGGCCGACGACGACGTCCGCGTCTTCACGCGGTCCCTGGACGACATCACGCAGCGCGTGCCGGAGATCGTCGCGGCCGTGCGCGAACTCCCGGAACCGCGCCTGGTGCTGGACGGCGAGGCGATCGTCCTGGGGCCCGACGGCGTGCCGCGGCCGTTCCAGGAAACGGCGGCGCGGTCGGCGACGCATGAGGTGGGCGGCGACCCGCCCGCCGGGACCAGCAGCGGGACAGCCTCGGGGCCGAGCGGCGCGCCTGCTCCTGCACTGGAGGCCGTCACTCTCACCCCGTTCTTCTTCGACGTCCTGCACGCGGGTGGCCGCGACCTCATCGACGCGCCGCTGCGCGACCGGCTCGCCGTGCTCGACCGCGTCGCCGGTCCGCATACCGTCCGCCGCCTGATGGGGGCCGAGGCCGAGAGCGAGGCCGGCGTCGACCGATCAGGTACCGCCGTCCGAACCGCGGCAGCCGCCGTCGTCGGCTCCGGGGACAACGAGGCGGATGCCGGACACGGAGCCGACGACCCGGCCGACGACGACGCAGCGCTTTTCACTGAGTTCTTCGAGCAAGCCGTCCACGAGGGCCAGGAAGGTGTCGTCGTGAAGTCGCTCGACTCGGTCTACGCCGCGGGCCGGCGCGGCGCGGGCTGGATCAAGGTGAAGCCACGCAAGACCCTCGACCTGGTGGTCCTCGCCGTCGAATGGGGATCCGGCCGCCGCCAGGGCAAGCTCTCCAACATCCACCTGGGCGCCCGCCGGCCCGACCCGGACGGCGCCGACGACTTCGTGATGCTGGGCAAGACCTTCAAGGGAATGACGGACACCATGCTCGAGTGGCAGACCGAGCGGTTCCTTGCACTGGAGACCTCGCGCGAGGGCCATGTGGTGCACCTCCGCCCCGAGCAGGTCGTGGAGATCGCCTTCGACGGCCTCCAGCGCTCCACCCGCTACCCCGGCGGCCTGGCACTCCGCTTCGCCCGGGTTCTCCGCTACCGTGGCGACAAGACCGCCGCCGAGGCCGACACGATCGACACGGTGCGCGCGCTCGCGGGCTGAACGGCTCACCGCGACCGTGGCGGGGCATGGAGCCGGAAGAAGCCCTCTTCCTGGTCCATCACGAACAGTTGGACCGCGTTGGGTTCGCGCCACGGCACCTCGAAGAACCGTTGCCGGAGAGCATCCAGGTCGGCGTAGTTCAACGCACCCGCCCAGACCTCGCACTCGGGTTCCTTCCAGCCGCCCCATGGCGCTTTCCCGCTCCTGCAAGCGGCCTCAGGTACCCCACGCCGTGGGCATCAGGCATCGAACGAAGGGGCGCTTGCGTGCGCAACCACTCGCTCAGCGCTTCCGCGTTGTCGTTGTCGTTCATGGCGACCGAGACCATGATGTTCGCCACCCAGCTCATAGCGATCGTTGTACTCGAACAAGCAGCCGCGTGACCAATCGCTTCGAGAGCGATCACACGTTGAAGCGGAACGTCGTCCAGGGGAAACGGTGGGGGCGGGCGGGACGCAGGAACGGCTGGGATCGTTGGAATTCCAACGATCCCAGCCGTTGGCGGGTGTGGGGTCCGACGGCGGGGTGCGGACTTCTTGCGGACTGGGTGCGGACTGCATCTTTCCGTGCTCCCGCCGCTCCGAGCAGTCGGCTGCAGAGCGCGGCCCCCGGCTACGGCGAGGAAGCTGACGCCGGCTGGCGCCAGGACGTCCGCATTGACGTGAGCTACCGCCGATAGGCTGCCGGACGTGGTGACACAGGTCGATCCGCTGGCGGGTCTCGACGAGGTCGAGTGGGAGTGGCTGGTCCACGCATACGGCGCCGCCAAGGACGTACCGGCGAACCTGCGTGCGCTACACAGCCGAGACCCACGGGTTCGACACGACGCGCTGGTCCACCTCAGCGCTTCCGTGACGCATCAGGGCAGCAGGTATTCGGCGTCTGCTCCCGTCGCGCGGTTCGTCGTGGAACTCGTCCTGGCCCCGGACGCGCTCGACCGCGGGGGGCTGCTTGAGTTCCTGTGCGCACTGGCGGTCGGGATCGACGACGAACGGTTGCCGGCTGGGGTGCCGATCTCCGAGTGGCGGGATGAGGCCGCGCAGGTGGAAGCAGAGCGCGAGGCGCTGGTTGCTGGCGCGGCAGAGTGTGCAGACAGCGAGATGAAGCGTGGGCCCGATCGTGAGTTGTGGCTCCGCAATCCGTTCAGCGGCCTGGCTCTGAGCCCGGACACTGTCGCTGCCTACGACGCGGTACGTGACGAACTGCCCCGCCTTGTTCGGTTCCTCGGATCGCACCGGAGCGTCGAGCGCGCACGCGTCGCCTACCTGACCGGCATGTTCCCCGAGTCCGCGGCACAGACCGTGCCACTCCTCGCCGACCGTCTCGACGTCGAAACCGACGAGCACGCACTGACATCCACGCTCATCGCACACGGATTGATCGCCAGCCCGTCCGCAACGCTTGACCGTGTGGCACGGTTTCTCGACGACCAACCGCCGCTGGTGCGATGGGGCGCGGCAACAGCGCTGGCCCGAGCATCAGCAACCGACTCCAGGCCACCAGGCCGCCGAGTCATCAGGATCCTCATCGACTCGACCGTGCACCAGGATGTGCCCGACCTTCGGATCCACGACGGCTGGATCGGGTCCTATGCGGCCAAGAGCCTGACATCGATCAGGCACTGGCTCACCGCGGCAGACGTCGAGGATCTTGCCGACCGGCTTCCGCTCGCCGCCTCCAACTTCAACCGCGACCGGTTGCTCGACGCCATCCTGTCCGCCGCGTTTCCCGGCGCGGGTCCCGCGGCTAACGTCAGGCTGGACGGCCTGACACCGGTGCAACAGCACGCCCTGCGAGCGGTCCTTCCGGTCTGGGAATCGGACGACTCCTGGATGAGCA
Organism: Myceligenerans halotolerans; assembly: GCF_054782975.1. Lineage (NCBI taxonomy): Bacteria > Bacillati > Actinomycetota > Actinomycetes > Micrococcales > Promicromonosporaceae > Myceligenerans > Myceligenerans halotolerans. The sequence continues at coordinate 542 of NZ_BAAGRL010000011.1, read as the reverse complement.
CGATCCCTGGCACCTTGGCCCGCCACGGACTCATCTGCAGTCGTTCCGAGATCGAGGCGGCCCTCACCACCAACTAGGCTCGACGGTCGCACCGCGGGGTTCCACCCGGACGAGGCCGGACGCTCCGCGCGGCGTCCGAACCGTCGTACGATCTGCTGGTCTGTCGGGCCGACATGGAGATGCTGAGTGACTGCAACCGTGCTGTGCATCGACTTCATCACGTCTGTGGCAATCCCCTGAAACCGTGGAGACGTGATTTTGCTTTGGTCTGGCAGTCGTGGGTCGTGGCTGCCAGGGTGTTCGGGGCGGCTGTGTCCGGAGCCGCCCGGCCGGGTGGAGTCGCGGGTCAAGGCTGCCGCGTAGCGGTACCCCCGTAGGGGGCTTGGCCTTGAGGCGCGGCGGAACGCGGCGACGCTGGAGCGACGGCCGCCCGGGCAGAAGCGTGTTCATGCCGCCTTCCTGCCGGTGTCGTCGGCCGGGCCCGGCTGGCCGGTCTCGAACTCGATCGGGGACTTCATGCCCAGGGCGGTGTGGAACCGGTC
>NZ_BAAGRL010000010.1:13402-160842 GCF_054782975.1 Myceligenerans halotolerans | reverse complement strand
TCCAGAGACCTCAACCGACCCGTCCGCACACTCCTCCAGTCATGACTTTGCCGGAGCCCTGCCACCCACCTGCTGGACCACGTAGCTGTCGAGGAAGCTCTTGGCGACGTCGAACCGCGTCACGAAGCCCGCACCGGAATGCTTCACGTTCCAGTCCCGGGCGATCCGCGTGGCGTAGTCCTCGTTCAGCACCGGATAGAAGATCGGCTGGTCAGGCAGCCTGGGCGGCCACGCCCGCCACCCCGACGCCTCCACCAGCGCCAGCTCCTTCGGCCCGGTCGGCCGCCACAACGTCACCGTCTCCATGCGCGCATCCTGACAGTGCGCCACGGTTCGTCACGACGAATCCGAGCGACCGCTACCCGCGCACGTGTTTCGCACGCGGAGAGCAACCGATCCGGGTGTGGCAGGATCGCGGGCGTGTACGAGGGCGCGCTGGAGATCCATCTGACCGTTGATTCCTGGGTCGCGGACCGTCTGGATGTGTTCGCAGGTGAGCGTGGGATCAAGGTGAGCAGGATCGAGCTGGATCACGGCGAGGTCCGTTCCCAGCCGATGCTGACGGTCGAACTGACCGGGTCGCTGGACGACGCCGAGCAGCGGGTTGCGCAGTTGCGTCGTGAGCTGGCCGCTGCGGGGTTGCGGGTCGTGCGTGTCAAGGTGGAGACCGCGCCCTGGAACCGCGACGTGCCGGTAGCCGACGAGCAAGCGCACGAGGACCTGTACTTCGAGCACCACGTCAAGGTCCGCCTCCCGGCCGGAGACGTGGCACGTCGCCTGGAGATCACGACCGTGGCTCGAGAGCACGATGCACGCGTCTCTCGCAACGCGCGACGCGTGTTGGACGACGGGTCCGAGGAACGGTTCGTGACCCAGCGCTGCTTCGGCGTCGGGCGCCAGGCGTCCCGCCCGAGGCTGGACGCGCTGGTGTCAGCACTCGACGAGCGAGAGTTCGAGGTGCTGGAGGTCGAGGAGGAGTACGTCGTGGTCGACGACAACCTCGGCTTGGACCCCGGCTGGATGGGCCGGCCCACGAAGCACGCCGGCCCGAGCTACAGCGACCTGATCGACGCGCGCGTCGCACGGGAGCTGTCCGACGAGCGCGACGACTTCCCGGACACGTTCGTGCCACTGGTGCCCTCGGCCGGCGTGAAGCAGCACGCTGTGTTCGAACCGGCCTTGAAGCAGTTCACCAACGCTTTCAAGACGGGACAGCCCGAGTTCGCCGACCCGATCCGCGCCGAGCGGTGGGCCCAGGCGCGCGCGGCCGTCCGGAACCATGTGCTCGACGCCATCGCACACTCACCATGGGCCTCGAACCTGGTCCTGCGGGGCAGCGCGACACTCCACGCCTGGCTGGGAGACACCGCCCGAGAGCCCGGAGACCTCGACTTCGTTGTCACGCCGCACACGACCGGCGCGAACAGCCCGCCGGCGCTGGCAATGCTGGACGGCTTGCAGGCGGCCCTGGCTGCCGACCCGGGCCCAAGGCTGCGCGCCGACGACGCCACCGGTGAGGACATCTGGACCTACGAGCGCGCAGAGGGACGCCGCCTGGTGATCCCCTACGACATGATGGCCGAGGGCGAATGGCCGGCCGCGACCATCCAGCTGGACTTCGTGTTCCAGGAGCCCCTCCTCGCTGACCCGGTGTCGGTGTCGCTGACGCCGTCCGGACCGCCGATGCTGGCCGCGTCCCCCGAACTCCAGCTCGCCTGGAAGATCCAGTGGCTGGTCACCGACATGTACCCGCAGGGCAAGGATCTGTACGACGCCGTCCGGCTCACCGACGTCGCTCACCTGCGCTGGTCACTGCTCCGCCAGGTCCTGGACGCTGCCGACGACGCTTGGGCTGCCGACTTCGACGCCGCGCGGGCCCTGGAACTGGACGTGGACTGGGACAACTTCCTGGCCGACCACCAGTGGGTGACCGGAGACCAAAGGGAGTGGGTCGAACGACTCGCCACCTACCTCGCCCGGATCCAGAGTGAAGAGCGATAGCAACCAGTGAAGGCACAGACCACGACAGGTAGCCGCTCGCGGTCGATACCAATGACGACAACGCTGCCCAATGGTGCATGGCGACGAGAAGGACTGCGAATGACTACAACGAGCGGCTGGGCATGCGCCACATGCGGCACGGCCCACACCGGACTCGCGATGGCGTTCGGGCCTCCTGCCCCCGACCCGTGGATGTCGGCCACCGACGCCGAGCGCGCCGCCGGAGAGCTCAACGCCGACACGTGCATCCTGCACGACGCCGACGGCACGACGAACCACTTCGTGCGCGGTCACATCGAGATCCCCGTCCACGACTCACCCGACGGACCGTTCTGCTGGTCGGTATGGGTCTCACTGAGCGAAGAGAACATGCTCAAACAAGCCGAACACTGGGACAGCCCAGCACGCGCCGACCTGGAGCCCATGTTCGCCTGGCTCAGCACCCCTCTTCCTTACGAACCCGCGACCGCGCCTCTGCCTACACGACTCCACACTCGCGAGCCCGGCGCTACCCCGTGGATCGACTTGGCACCAAACGCCCGGGTTGTCCCACAATCTGGCCACAGATAGATCGTCTTTCACCCACGTGCCCTGACCCGTCCGCACGCACGCCGAACACGACCGTGCTTTCGTCGACGACAGGCACCCGGCCGTGGAGGCAGTCACGAGTCCGCCGCCGACCAACTGGCGGAGTCGGCCAGCGCGGGCGCCGCGAGCAGGAGGGCGATCCCGGTCAAGGCCAGCCCGCCCAGCAACGTCACCACCCGTTGCGCCGTCGGTGAGCCGCTCAGGCCGAGCAGCCGGATCAACAGGATCGTCGACCCCCACCAGAGCATGGCCCCAAGGACCACGGTCGCGGCCAGGACCGCGACCCTGGGCCCGGCGTTCGCACCGGACCCGATGAACTGCGGAAGCACCGCCGCGAAGAACAGGAGCGCCTTCGGGTTGGTCACGTTGGTGACGAAGCCTCGTGCGAAGCCACGAGACCGGGAGTCCGGCTCGGCCTGCTCCTGGGGGACAGCCCGCCAGGTGGCCAGCATCGATATCCCCAGCCAGAGCAGTACCGCCGCGCCAAGCAGGCGAAGGACCGTCAGCACGCTGGGCACGGAGGCGAGCAGGCCGGCCAGCCCTGCGATCGCGATGCCGGCGTGCAGGCACAGGCCGGCGACGAGCCCGGCGGCGGTCATGAGCCCGCGCCTCGTGCTGTGCGTGGCGGACTGCATGACGAGCACGAAGTCGGGCCCGGGCACGGCGAGCGCAACGACGAGAGCGGCCGCGAACGTCAGCCAGGTCCCGAACGACATCATCGATCCTTCGTCTCGTTGTCTGGGTGGACCCACACAGTAAGGAAGGATTCGCTAGAATGCGATCATGGCCGAATCTGGACGTGCATACTCACGAAACACCGAACTGGATTCGGTCGACTGGGCCATCCTTGACATTCTCCAGGCCGATGCGACAACGCCGAACAAGGACATCGCCGCATCGGTCGGCGTGGCTCCGAGCACCTGCCTGGAACGGGTCCGCCGGATGCGCGAGAGCGGAGTGATCGCAGCGGTCCGGGCCCAGGTGGATCCCGCGCGCCTGGGCCGGGGCGAGCAGGCGTTCCTGGCGATCCAGGTGCGCCCCCACTCGCGGGAGACAGCCAACGACTTCGTACACAAGGCCCTGCAGCTGCCCGAGGTCCTGACCGTGTACAACGTGAGCGGCACGGAGGACTACCTCGTGCACGTCGCCGTACGCGACAGCACCGCGCTGCAGTCCCTGATCGTCGACCGCCTCCTGTCACTGCGGCAGGTGGCGCACTGCCGCACCCAGCTCATCTTCGGGGAGCCACTGACCTCGCCCGTACGCCGGATCACCCACCCGGAGCGGTAGCCAAAGGAGCGGCGATGACGAGTGCCGCCCGTCACCACACGGCCGAGTGCGGCACAGCGCGTGACGTGGGGTAGTATTTCGGTCGGCCCTCCGGGGTCGGAGACGGTAGTCTCGGGCTTGCTCGGGACCCGACGGGCTGTGGCGCAGCTTGGTAGCGCACCTGACTGGGGGTCAGGGGGTCGCAGGTTCAAATCCTGTCAGCCCGACGTCGTGATGTCTCAGGACATCGGAATGGCTCGAACCCACGAGATGCAGGTTCGAGCCATTCGTCGCTTCGGCAGTCGGCCGGCGATGCCTCAGAGCATGACATTCGATCCGACGCCCGACCTCACCCTGACACGCAGTAGAGCTGGGCAGGCCCTAGCCGACGCTGCCGGTCGCGGCCGCCGTGTCGAAGCGTCCCGGCTCCCCCGCGAGTTGCTGCACGGTCTCGAGCCAGGCGGCGCCGTGGACCGCAAGCCACTGCGACAGCGCCTCGGACCGCGTGGCGCCCCAGCGCTCCCCCGCCCTGTCGAGGACCGAGTCGATGAGGTCCAGCCGGAGCTTCGGATCGAGCCCGAGCCCTTCGAGGTCGTCGGCGAAGAGGTACTGGAAGTGGTGCGGGTGCTCGGCCGCGTAGCGGCTGTAGCGCTCGGACAGTTCCGCCGCCGACCCGCCGGCGGCTAGCGCCGCCACGAGGTCGTCGGCGCAGGAGCGATAGACCTCGGCCAGGAGCCGCTTCCGGTTGCCGAAGTAGGTGTAGACGCACATCGTCGAGCGGCCCGCGGCCTCCACGAGCCGGCGGACCGACAGGTCGCCGGAGCCTTCCCGCGCGATCAGGTCGCGCCCTCCGGTGACGAGCAGCTCGGCGACGGTCGGGGTCGACATGGTCAACTTCCGATCTCGATTCGTGGCGGGTCTTGACGGGCGTCCTCCTCAACTATAACGATCGTTATCGACATAACAAGCGTTATTGCCCCCAGGAGGTCTCACGTGCCCGAATCCGTACTCCGCAGCGAGCTACGCCTCGCCGCCGTCGCGGGATGGCTGAGCACAGCCGTCCTCCTCATGAACGCCGCCGAGGACTCCGGACTGCTGCCGGACGCCCCGTTCACGCAGCTGGTCGCCCCGCTTGCCCAGATCTTCGCGATCATCCTCGTCATCGGCCTCTACCTCGCCGCCCGCACCACGGGCGGAGGGCTGCTGCGCACCGGCTTCCTCGCCAACGTCGCCGCGCTCGCGGCGCTCACCGGTGTCGCGTTCGTGCTCAACCTCGTGTTCGCCCACCTCGAACGGCCCGCGATCGACGACCTGCTCGCCGGCCCGCTCGGGGCGGCACTCATCATTGTCTCGGTCCTGTTCATCGTCGCGAGCCTGACCTTCATCGCCGGCCTGTGGCGCGCCGGCGGGACTCCGCGGACCGCGCTTGCGCTCTACGCCGTCGCGGCGCTACCGATCGGGCTGCGCGCGTTCGTGCCCGAATTCGTGCTGCAGCTCGCGCTCGTGGTGCTCGCCGCCGCGCTCGCGTGGCTCGCGTTCGCGCTGTGGCGGCGTGCCGGTGATGCCATCGGGTAGCGGCTCGCGGCCGGCGGGACCGCCGTCACAGCTCCAGGCGGTAGGCGACCAGCAGGACGTCGGGCTTCTCGGGCGGGTTCCAGTCCCGTCCCGGGTCACGCCTGAAGCCCAGGCGTTCGTAGATGCGGTGCGCGGCACGCATCTGGGACTGACTGCACAGCACGACGGCGGTGCGCCCCGCCCGCCTCGCCCGGTCGAGGCAGGCGCGGGTCAGGGTCTCCCCCACGCCCCGCCGTCGTGCGCCGGGAGCGACGGCGAGCATGCGGATCTCCGCCTCGCCGTCGCGGGCGAGGTCCGACATCGGGCCCGGCCCCGGCACGTACGTGACGACTCCGAGCAGGCCGTCGCCACCGTCGCCGTCGCCGTCGCCCTCGACGGCGACGAGCACGTCGGCCACGGCCGCCCGCCCGGCGACGTCGCGCAGCCTGTTCAGGTACGGGTCGTCGTCGCCCTGGTCGAGGAATCCCTCACGGAGGTAGGCCTGCGCCGTGAGCTCCCCGAGCGCCTCGTGCTCGGCTGCCGCAGCGGGCCGGATCGTGAAGTCCACGCCCGCAGTGTCGCGCACGCGCCACACCCCCGCCAAGGGTTTCAGCGCCCGAAGGCGCGGGCGAAGAAGCCGGTCCGCGGCTCCTCCTCGTGCCCGCCGCAGCGCTGAGCCGCGGGGACGCCCCTCATGACGTCGTCGACGTGCTCGCCGCACCCGGCCCAGGTGGTCTTGCCGCAGGTGTTGCAGTCAACAGGCCGGCACATGTCGGTGGTGTTCCTCTTCGGTCGGGTGGGAGGTGGTCGATCTCGGGCTGCGTTTGTCGACGGGGAGCCGTCAGGCCAGGGAGAGGAACAGCTTCTCGAGTTCCTCGGTGGTCAGGCCTTCCTTGTTCTTCCCGGTCTCGGCGCACTCCTCCATCGCGGTGGCGACGATGACGAAGCCGGCGCGGTTGAGGGCGTGCGTGACCGCGGCAAGCTGGGTGACGGCGTCGCGGCAGGCGGCGTCGGACTCGACGGCGTCGATCAGGGCGTCGAGCTGGCCGCGGGCACGGCGCAGGCGGTGGAGGACGCGGCGGCGCGCGGCCTCGTCGGGGGTGCTCACGGCTTCGCGGACTGCTTCTGCTCCGCGAGCTTGGCGCGGACCTCGTCCATGTCCAGGCCCTCGACGGCGTCGATGACCTGGCCGAGCTGCGGGGCGCCCAGTGCGCCGGGCTGCGCGAACACGATGATCCCCTCGCGGAACGCCGCCAGGGTCGGAATCGAGCTGATCCCGAACCCCGCGGACAGCTCCCGCTCCGCTTCGGTGTCGATCTTGCCGAAGACGATCTCCGGGTGGTCCTCGGAAGCCTTCTCGAAGACAGGGGCGAACATGCGGCACGGCCCGCACCAGTCCGCCCAGAAGTCCAGCAGCACGATCTCGTTCTCGGCGACCGTCTGCTCCAGGTTGTCCTTGGTGATCTCACGGGTAGCCATGCCTCCACGGTATACCCCTGGGGGTATCCTGGGCGACCTGCCCCCGATCAGCGCACGCGCCTGCCCGGCACGATGCCCGCTCGCCCCTCCCACACGCCGTGCTCCGACAGCGGCCGGAACCGGAAGGTCGCGAACTCGCGGTGGAAGTCGCGGCGCCGCCGCTCGGCCATCGCGGCGGCGTGCCGGTCGGGGGCGACGACGGAGGACCGGCCGTGCACCATCTCCTCCATCTCGCGCACCGAGCGCCAGACGGAGAACGTCGAGATGGTCCGCACCGGCCGGAAGGCTGCCAGGGCGAGCGTCGTGCCGGGATGGTCGCGGACGAGCCGTTCCACCGGCTTGCCCCAGCGCAGGAACCGCGGGACCTCACCGAGTCGCATGCGTGCCACGGTGACGGCGACGACGGGCTCGTCCTGGTCCCAGGTCCCGGCGCGTGCGGGCAGGTCCGGCAGTGCGGCGAGCCGCGACCAGCGGCGCAGGAACTCGAGCCGCACGTGCCAGCCGCCCGCGAGGTGACGGCCCAGGGGGTCGCGGGCCAGAAACCGCTCGACGGCGTCCTCGTCCCGCCACTGCGCGAACATCGCGATCCGGCGCAGCTGCATGCGGTCCGGCGAGATCGTCGGCGCCCCGAGGCGCATGAGGGCCAGGCATTCCGCATGGTCCAGCCCCGCCGCCGTCGTGCCCGACGGCGGCCGCAGCAGCGCGCGGGCGGTCCGTGACGGCGGGAGTTCGGCCAGGTGGAAGGTGTGGACGGTCACCCGCCGGACCGCCGCCGCGAGATGGTCCGGCCCAGCCAGACGAGCGGATCGTAGCGCTGGTCCGCGACGCGCTCCTTCATCGGGATGAGCGCGTTGTCCGTGATCTTGATCCCCTCCGGGCACACATCGGTGCAGCACTTGGTGATGTTGCACAGGCCCAGACCGTGCTCGTCCTGCACCTCGGCGACCCGGTCGGCGACGTCGAGCGGGTGCATCTCGAGCTCGGCCACCCGCATCAGGTAGCGCGGGCCGGCGAACGCCTCCTTGTTCTCCTCGTGGTCGCGCACCACGTGGCAGGTGTCCTGGCACAGGTAGCACTCGATGCACTTGCGGAACTCCTGCGAGCGCTCGACGTCGACCTGCTGCATCCGGTACTCGCCCGGTCCGAGGTCGGGCGGCGGCGTGAACGACGGGATCTCGCGCGCCTTCGCGTAGTTGAACGACACGTCCGTCACCAGGTCACGGATCACCGGGAACGCGCGCATCGGTGTCACCGTGAGCACCTCACCGGGCTCGAACACGGACATGCGGGTCATGCACAGCAGGCGCGGGCGCCCGTTGATCTCCGCCGAGCACGACCCGCACTTGCCCGCCTTGCAGTTCCAGCGCACCGCGAGGTCGGGGGTCTGGGTGGCCTGCAGGCGGTGGAGGATGTCGAGCACCACCTCGCCCTCGTTGGCCTCGACGTCGAAGTCCTCCAGTGCGCCGCCGGCGGCGTCGCCGCGCCACACCCGCAGCCGTGCGGTGTACGTCATGCGGTTCCTCCCTGGGGGTGCGCGGTCAGCTCGGCCGCCGTGTAGTACTTCTCGAGTTCGGTGAGGTCGAACAGGGCGAGGAGGTCCTCGCGCATCGGCGCGCGCTCGGCCTGTCCGACGGCGACCCGCGGCACCACGGCGTCGTCCTGACCGTCGCGAACGCACGTGGTCAGCAGCGCCCGGTGGCGCCACTCCGGGTCGAGCCCCGGGTGGTCGGCACGCGTGTGACCGCCGCGGCTCTCGGTGCGCGTCAGGGCCGACGACGCGACCGCCTCCCCGACCATGAGCATGTTCCGCAGATCCAGCGCGAGGTGCCAGCCGGGGTTGTACTGCCGGTGGCCCTCGACCACGACGTCCCGCACCCGTCCCCGCAGCTCGCCGAGGTGTTCGAGCGCCTCGGCCATCTCGGTCTCGGTGCGGATGATGCCGACCAGGTCGTTCATCATCCGCTGCAGCTCGGCGTGCAGCGTGTACGGGTTCTCGCCGGTGCCGCGGGCCGCGGGCTCGAAGGGGGCGAGCGTCATCGCGGCGGCGTCGTCCACGGCTCCGCTCCGGGCGACCGGACGGCGGGCGACGGCGGCCACGTAGTCGGCCGCGCCGAGCCCCGCGCGGCGGCCGAACACCAGCAGGTCCGACAGCGAGTTGCCGCCGAGCCGGTTCGAGCCGTGCATCCCGCCGGCGCACTCCCCGGTCGCGAACAGGCCGGGCACGCGCGACTGCCCGGTGTCCGGGTCGACGTCGATCCCGCCCATCACGTAGTGGCACGTCGGGCCGACCTCCATGGGCTCGGCCGTGATGTCGACGTCGGCCAGCTCCTTGAACTGGTGGTACATCGACGGCAGGCGGCGCTTGATCTCCTCGGCGGGCATCCGGCTGGCGATGTCGAGGTAGACGCCGCCGTGCGGGGAGCCGCGCCCCTCCTTCACCTCGGTGTTGATGGCCCGGGCCACCTCGTCACGAGGCAGCAGGTCAGGCGTGCGGCGGTTGGTCTCCTGGTCGTCGTACCAGCGGTCCGCCTCGTCCTCGGTCTGGGCGTACTGGCCCTTGAACACGTCCGGGATGTAGCCGAACATGAACCGCTCGCCGTCGGCGTTCTTCAGGACGCCGCCGTCGCCGCGCACCCCCTCGGTCACGAGGATGCCCTTGACGCTGGGCGGCCAGACCATGCCGGTCGGGTGGAACTGGACGAACTCCATGTCGATGAGGTCGGCCCCGGCGCGCAGCGCGAGCGCGTGGCCGTCGCCCGTGTACTCCCACGAGTTCGACGTCACCTGGTACGACTTCCCGATCCCGCCCGTGGCCAGCACCACAGCGGGGGCCGAGAACTCGACGAACCTGCCCGACTCGCGCCAGTACCCGAACGCCCCGGCGACGGCGCCGTCGTCGTCCGTGAGCAGTTCCGTGACCGTGCACTCGGCGAACACGCGCAGCCGGGCCTCGTACTCGCCGGTCTGGGCGTGGTCGGCCTGCTGGAGTGCCACGATCCGCTGCTGCATCGTGCGGATGATCTCGAGCCCGGTGCGGTCGCCGACGTGAGCGAGCCGCGGGTAGGTGTGGCCGCCGAAGTTGCGCTGGCTGATCCGCCCGTCCGGCGTCCGGTCGAAGAGAGCGCCCCACGTCTCCAGCTCCCAGACGCGATCGGGCGCCTCCTTCGCGTGCAGCTCCGCCATCCGCCAGCTGTTGAGGAACTTGCCACCGCGCATGGTGTCGCGGAAGTGCACCTGCCACGAGTCGGTCTCGTACACGTTGCCCATCGCCGCGGCGCAGCCGCCCTCGGCCATGACGGTGTGCGCCTTGCCGAAGAGCGACTTGCAGACGACCGCCGTCCGCAACCCTCGTTCGCGTGCCGCGATCGCGGCCCGCAGGCCGGCACCACCTGCGCCGATGACGAGGACGTCGTACTCGTGGCGCTCGGTCTCGGTCACTACGTGACTCCTTCTCCGCCGGCCTCAGCCGACGAGTCGCAGATCGGTGATGGTCCCGCGCGCGACCAGCATCACGTACAGGTCGGTCGCCACGAGCGTGCCGAGCGTGATCCACGCGAACGTCGCGTGCCGGGTGTTGAGCGCGGAGATCCAGGTCCAGATCCGGTACCGCACCGGATGCTTCGAGAAGTGCGTGAGGCGCCCGCCCATCACGTGCCGGCACGAATGACACGACAGCGTGTAGCACCACAGCAGCACGACGTTCGCCAGCAGGACGAAGTTTCCGACGCCGACGACGAAGCCGTCCGTCGGGTGCCGGAAGGCGATGATCGCGTCGTAGGTGTTGACGAGCGAGATGATCACCGTGAGGTAGAAGAGGTACCGGTGGGCGTTCTGCAGGATCAGCGGGAAGCGCGTCTCCCCGGTGTACAGGGTGTGCGGCTCCGGCACCGCGCACGCCGCGGGGGAGATCCAGATCGACCGGTAGTACGCCTTGCGGTAGTAGTAGCAGGTCAGCCGGAAGATCAGCAGGAACGGCAGGCTCAGCGCGGCGTACGGGATCAGCGGATGGTCCGGGAGGAACATGCCGAAGTGCGCCGCTCCCGGTTCCGACGCGCACCCGAGCGACACGCACGGCGAGTAGAACGGCGTCAGGTAGCGCTCGTCCGCGAAGAAGTACTGCTGCTGGAATGCGCGGAATCCGCCGTACACGACGAACGTCAGCAGGCCGAGGGTGGTTGCCGCCGGAAGCAGCCACCACCGGTCCGTCCGCAGCGTCCGCGCGCCGACCTCGGCGCGCCCGGGAGCCTCGACCCCTCGCGCGACCGCCGTCACGACCGGTCGCCGTGGTAGCCGCCGAGACCTTCTTCGTCGACGTCGCTCCACATCGCGGAGTCGTCAGGGGTGTCGGGAACGTAGATGGTCTCCTGCGCCTCCGTGCCCGCCGGACGCTCGGGATGCGCCCCGGCGAACTCGCTCGCGTCGATCTCCAGCCGCTCCAGATCGTTCACCAGCCGGCGCACCTCGGGTCCGTCGCCGAAGGTGTCCCGCACCTCGGCCACGCTGCGGCGCAACTGCTCGATCGATCGACGAAGAGTCAAGTACTCGGTGGTCGTCATCCGCACCTCCTCGGGGAGGCACCTCACGCCGTCGTGAGGTGCATCACACCCGACTTTGCCGTGAACGTCCCGGGAAGGCAAGGGGACGCGTGGTCCGGGTGCGCGGGGATGCGCCACGATTCCCGCAGGGTTTCATCCGCCGCGCGGCTTGCGGATTGCCCGGCGACGCGATGTGGTGGGCCCGGGAAGGTCTACGACGGGCCACCAGCTCACGCAGGCCGATGCTCCCCACCGCATCACGGTTGGGTGACGGCATCGCTGTTCAGCCCTTCTGCAGATCCGGGGGCTCTAGATTCTCCCTCGTGGGTCATGGTTGGATCCTCGTGCTCAGCCTTGTTTCTGCAGCAGCGTTTCCGCCGCGGCGAGCACGTGTGGGTCATGTCGAGGAGTGTGAAGTCAGCTGAACTCGCCAGTTGCCGCGCCACCCTTGGTGCGCGAGCCGGACCTCCTCCCGCCCGAGCAGGTGCTCGACCCGCCGGCCTCGCCCCTCGCTCCGCCTGTGCCGAGCGCGCCGCCTCCGCGTGTGCTGAACACGATTCTCGAGACCAACCGAGCGGCATACTCGGATCTCGTGGACACGTACCGCGCCACCGCCGAGGCTCGCGCCGTCGATGCGCCCACACTCTTCGAACCCGTGCTGGCCGCAGCTCGAGAAAGGGGCGGCCGGGCAGCATCCGCGCTCGAGCTCGGGTGTGCCGACGGGGTCTTCACCTCATGGCTGGCACGAAAGGGCCTCACGGTCACTGCCGTCGAGTACTCGGCGCGGATGCGCTGTGCCACACGGCACCGCCTTCGCACCGACGGGGCGCCGCTCGAGCGGGTGAAGATGATCGGGCACGAGTTCCACAACGGCGGCGAGCCCTTGCCACCGCTGAGGGGCAGGGTCTTCGACGTCGTCGTCGCCATGGCGTTCGTGCATCTCTTCCCTGCCGGGACCGATCTGAAGGTGCTCCAGCAGATCGGAGGGCACCTCGCCCCAGGCGGCGTGGCTTTCCTGACCACGACGGTCGAGGAGGAGGACCGGCGCGGCTTCGAGCTCAAGGAAGGGCCGCACGGGTCCCGGGTCCGCTACCGCAGCCGGTACACGGCGACGAGATTCATCGAACTCGTGAACGCGGCCGGGCTCGAGGTCCGGGACAAGCAGTACCAGGTGGACCCGCGGATCAAGGGAAAGACCTGGCTGGACGTCATCGTCGGGCACCCGGACGACTCGCCACGGCCGGCGCCCTCTCGACCGGACTTCTCTCTACGGGAGCCCGCGATAGACGGCGGTGCGTAGCTCCTTCGCGTACGCCTCCAGCGCCGGCATGCCGAGATCGGCAGCCGCGCCGATCTCCGCCTCGACGTCGTAGGGCACGCGGACGAACTGAATCCCGAACGGTGCCGCCTCGCCGTTCTTGAGCTCGCCCTCGAGAATCACGTAGCTCGGGACGGGCTCGTCGAGCGGATTCCCCACGCTCCCGACGTTGAAGAGCGTGCGATCCTGCCGCGTCTTGACGTACGTCATATGGATGTCGCCGTACCCGACGACCGTCGGAACCATCCCCTGGCCGGTCATCTCGGTGTTCGCGAACATGCCCTCGAACTCTTCGCGCGTGTGCTGCTCGCGCACCCGGTGATGCGGGCTCCGGGCCGACGCATGGTAGAGCCGGATCAGCCGCCCGCTCATGACCAGCTCGTGGCTGAGCGGCAGCGTGCGAAGCCACTCCAGCTGGTCCTCCCGGACCTCGTCGCGCCACCAGCGCATCTCCGGGGCGTCGTCGTCGCCGATCGTGTGCAGGAAGTCGTCCCAGTTCCCGCGGATGTTGACGTCGCATTCCTTGTCGCAGCGGTCGACGACGTCCGCTCCTCGCGGGCCCTTGCCCACGAAGTCCCCGAGATTGATGATCCGCTCGATGCCCCGCGTGTCGATGTCGCGCAGCACTGCTTCGAGAGCCGTCAGGTTGCCGTGGACATCGGATATCAAGGCAATTCGATCTAAAGACACGCTCTGGATCGTGCCATACGTCAGTTCACGATGTCGCCCTCGTCCCCCCGGCTCAGCGCCGGGGGGCGGCGCGTCGCGACCACGTCGTACCCGACCGCCAGTGAAAGCGATCCCAGCACGTGCTGCAGAAGAGGCGGGTTCCACTCGTCGTCGCTCTCGTACTGCCGGACGCCGATGCCGATCCGTTCCACGCTCCGGCGGAAGAGGTGGAACTCGACATAGCCCTGCGCCTCGGGCGTACCCGGATCACGGACGGCGCCGCTGTACTGGACGGTGCTACCGAACACATGGATCCTCATCCTGCCACCCTCACCCTCGTTGACCTTGGCTGCGATCTGTTCCAGCCGCCGGTGAGCCGTGACGACCCGGTCGATGAATCCGGCGTCACGGTCGTAGTAGCGCTCGATGTTGGCCGCGATGGCCGGGCGCTCGACCAGCCACACCGGGTCGACCTTGATGACGTCGATATCGATGTCCCGCGCGACGGTCTTGGCGATGAGGTCCTCGTCATGAGCCAGCGCGGTCATCCCGAAACCGAAGACGACCACGCGTTCCGTCGCCGACTTCCAGATCTCCAGCGACGCGCTCTGATGCTCCCGGTCGGCGCTGACCCAGGCGATCCCTCGCAGCTTGCGGAGTTCCGCGGCGAGCCGCCCGCGCTCCCTGTCCGCCCGCTCACGCGCGGCCACGGTCTGGTCGTACACGTAGGCGACGGCGATCACGGCGAGCGCGACGGTCGTGCACCACACGATCGCGATCGACACCGCGGGTGGTACGACGTTCGGCACGAAGCTCAGTGCGAGGTTCGCCGCGGCGCCGAACGCCACGACCAGAAGGCTCCGCTGGGTCCATCGCATCCGGATCACCTCCGGCTCGTAGGCCTGGGTCCTCTTTTATCCAATGTATGGCAATGGATCGGTAACGTCGAGGAAAATCGGGCATGTCGGCGCCCATGGACAGCGCCGTCGCCCTCGCCGGGCAACACGAAGGGCCCCACAGGCTGTGGAACCCGTGGAGCCCTTCGCGATCCGCTGTCTCATTTTCGGATCCCGCCGGCACGAATGCCGGAAGTCTGCGGAAAGCATACAGGACCGACCAACCGGCGCAACGGACCGACCCGGTCAGTGCGCGCCGGGCTGACGACGAAGCTCGTCAAGGTGCTGATCGACATGGAGGACGCCGCAGCCGCGATGGAGCCCACGTGCCCCCGGCAGGTCGCCGAGCAGCTCGCCACCGAGCTTGCCGGGATCGAGGACAACATCGCGTGCCTGACCCGCAGCCGCGACACCATCCGCGAGTTCCTCACGCGCACCGAGCACGCGGCGCTGCTGAGCGAGGCGGCCGCGCGCTGACCGGACGAGAATCCGTTTCACATTCCGCGCCCCACCCCGCAGGATCGTCCTCGTGAAGCTCTTCTCTCCCACCACGCGCGACGACGCGATCGCGCTGGTCCAGTCCCACTCCCCCACGTTCCCCGTCGCCGGGCAGCGGGAGCTGTTCGGCGACTTCTCCCTGAACCGCCTGTTCGACCGCGGGGTGCGGCGCCCGGACCTGATCTGGGCGGTCCGGCCCACCGACACCGCGGACGACGACGGTGTGCGCGGGCTCGTCGCCGCCCGCCACCTGTCCGACGACGAAGGGCTGGTCGATCTGTTCGCCCTGCCCGGTGATCCCGCCGTCGTCGACGCACTGCTCGACGCGGCCACCGGCTGGGCCCGCTCCCACCCTGGCGTCGTCGAGGCGTCGTTCAGCGCGCCCGTCGCCCCCGATCCGCTCGTCGTCCCCGCGGTGCGGGACCTCGTCGACGCGTTCGCGCGGCACGGCTGGCAGGTGCTGGTCACGCGCCGGCACTACCACTTCGCCGCGCGCGCCGGGATGGGCGACGGCATCCCGCCGCTCGACCTCGAACCCGCCGGGGACCGCGATCGTGTCGAGGCGTTCGTCCAGCGGATGATGCCCGGATCCCTGGACGTGCGGGATCAGGCGAACGTCGCGGCCAAGGGCCTGGCGCGCGCGGCCGCCCACGAGACCGCCGACCTGCTCGGCGCCGACCCGATCGAGTGCTTCTGGTTCGCCGTCGAGGACGGGAAGGACGCGGGGCTCGTGGTGCGCCGGGCGATGCCGAACGGCAACGGATTCGTCTGCCAGGTCGGCGTCGCGGAGGACTTCCGCGGACGCGGCCTGGCGCGGCGACTCGTCGCGACGGCCACCGCGGACCTGCTCGCCGAAGGCGCCACTACCCTCATCGCCGACACCGACGACACGAACGTGCCCATGGTCCGCGCCTTCGCCGCCGCAGGCTGGGAACCCACGGAGTCCCGGATCGACCTGACACTCGGCTGAGGCCGGCCACCTGTCGAGTGGTCGGCCCGATGTCGAGAAGTCGGCCGCCCGAGGGACCGACCGCTCGGACATCCGACCGACCGCACCTACCGCGCAAGCGCGGGCACGCTCGCGACACATTCCGGTCGGACCACGCCGCCGTCCGGGCGGCCCCGACCGGGAGGCTCCCGATGCGACGAACCGTTCTCCTGCGAAGCATCCTGGGTGTGAGCGTGGCCGCCCTGCTCCTCGGCGGCTGCGCGCAGGCCGGCCCGGCCGGCGGGTCCGGCGGAGGCGACGAGCCCGAGTACCTGTGCCAGGGCACACCGATCCCCGGCACGGTGCTGTCCGACGGCACGAGCGCAGACCAGCTCGGCGACGAGGCCGCCACCGCCCTGGACACCCCCGACGCCGGCGACATCGACCCCCGGGAGTGGCTCATCCTCACGGAGACGAGCACCGAGGTCTACCTGGTCCGCGAGCTCCCCGAACCGCGCGACAGCGACGGCGAGCTGCGGACCCACGAGATCCTCGGGTTCGAGTGGCTCGACGAGACCGAACAGGGCTCGGAGGGCTGGCAGCTCTGGCGGGCCGGCGACTGCGCCCTGCGGTACGACATGGGCGGGCTCGGCGACGCGATCGTCGCGCTCGACCCGGACAACCCGCCGGACCCCGACGCCACGACGGTCGACCTGCTCGTGACCGAGATGGCATGCGCGAGCGGCAAGCCGGCCGACGGCCGGATCGAGGTCGACCACCTCGCCCAGGAGGAGGATCGCGTCGAGATCGTCCTCGGCATCCGCCCGCCGCCGGGCGAGGGGCAGGACTGCCCGTCCAACCCGCCGACGCCGTTCACCCTGGAGCTGGACGCGCCCCTCGGCGACCGGCCCGTCGTGGACATCGCAGTCCACCCGGAGCGCGAGCTGACGTAGGCAGGAGGACCACGCGGGCATTTCTGCCACGAGGCCGCCCGGATGCCATGCGGTCGACAATTGTCGGTGCGGGTCGGTCCGATGTCGAGAAGTCGGCCGCCCGAGGGACCGACCGCTCGGGCATCCGACCGACCGCTCGACACCGGACCGACCAGCCCGTGCCGGTCAGCGACGCACGCCCAGGTCGCGTAGCTCCAGGTCCGCCAGCCTGCGGATCACGTCCTCGTCGCCGGCGCGCCAGGCCGCGACCGGGTCGCCGGCGATCGCGGCGAGCTTCCGGACCGGCTGGCCGGCAAGAGCCCGGAGCGCGAACAGCTCCGTCAGCGCGGAGTCCCGCGCGCCGTCGCCTCCGGCCGAGAGCTGCCGGGCGGCCCGGCGAGCCGATCCCGCGCGCCGGATGAACCGGACACGCAGCGGCACATGGACGACGGCGACCAGCAGCACCGGGATCAGCACCACCGCCAGCCCGACCGCGAGCGCCAGCTGCTCGACGGTCTGCACCATCGACGCGCCGGCCGCGGCCAGGCCGTCGGCCTGGTTCGCCATTCCGCCGAACGGTGCGGTGAGGTCGTCGCCCACCAGGGGCACGCCGGCGATGCGGTCCTCGACGTCGCGTAGCTGTCCGGCGATGTCGCCGGCCGCGTCCTGCGTCGCCCGGCCGGGGGCGGCGAGTTCCAGCACGACCTCCTGGGCGCGGAGCCCGGCCCAGGTCCATGCTCCGATCCAGGTGAGGAAGAGGAGGTCGCCGAGGATCTGTCGGGCGCGGCGTGCGGGGGCGGCGGCGTAGAGGGTCATGGTGACATCGTTCCAGAATGTCCGGAACGCACGGCGGTCGCCACGCGTCCGGTGAGGTGCGCCCGGGCCGGCCGGTTCACATCCTCGTGCCCGCGCGGACCGTGACCGGGGAGCCGTCCGCGACGAACGCCGAGACCGGGGACGTCTTCAGCGCGTCCGTGAACCGCGGGCCGTAGACGTGGGTGACGTCGCACGTCAGTTCCGCGTCGGTGGCCCGCCACACGTTCCATCGCGGGTGCTCCACCCGGTACTCGATGCAGCCGCCGTCGCGCTGGGCGGCGTAGCCCCAGTAGTGCTCGGTGACGAACTCCTCCTGGGATCCGGGATCGGGCAGGTGGGGCTCGCCGGTGGTCGTGGCGTGCAGGCGGTGCCAGGTGCCGCCGTCGTACCAGGCGTACCCGACGAGGCCGGCCGGGGTGACGCCGTCGTCGGCGAGGTCGATGCGGTGCCGCATCGGGCGGGAGACGTAGCGTTCGCCGTACGCGAGCCGTGCGACGGCGGCCAGCGCCGGGCGCGGCACGATCTCCTTGACGAACACGACCCCGCGGCGCGACCCTCCGGCCGTGTCGCGGCGCACGTAGAACCGCAGGTTGATCTCGTCGAAGTCGCGGTGGAACGGCACGGGCACCCCGAGCAGCCGCGTGTCGAGGAACTCGAACCCGACCATGCTGACGAGCGTCGTGCCGCCCCAGGTGTCGAGCGCGACGCCGCGCGGCACGAGCAGGCGCAGCACGTCCGGGTCGATCTCGTAGTTCAGCATCACGAGGCGTCGCCACTCGGCGGTGAGGAACGTGCGGGGGCGTGTGCCGTCCCGCGCGTCGAGGCCGATCGAGCCGATCATGCCGCGAACGTAGCAGAACACCCGGGGCAGGCCGTCGCGGCGCCGACCGGCGGATCGCCGGCCCACGCAGACGTTCGCGCGGGCCACGCGGTCACCCTCCCCGGATCGCCGACCGGGGGCGACCGCATGGCCCGCGAGCCCTCAGAGGGTCCAGCGCTGGTTCGCGCCGCCCCAGCACGAGTACTGGCTGAGCCGGGCGCCGTCCTCGACCGACTGGTCGCGCACGTCGAGGCACTTGTCCGAGTGGCGGGCCACGATCTCGACGACGCCGCTGCCGACGTCGCGCAGCTCCCACTGCTGGTTGGTGCCGCCGTTGCAGGTCCACTGGATGACCTGGGCGCCGTCGGCGGTGGAGACGCCGTCGACGTCGAGGCAGAGCCCCGAGCCCTGGTTGACGACCTGGTGGTAACCGTTGCCGAGGTCGTTCAGGGTCCACTGCTGGTTCGCGCCGCCGTGGCAGCCGTACTGGATGATCTCCGCGCCCGGGTCCGTGGACCCGCTGACGACGTCGACGCACTTGGCGGAGCCCTCGTTCACGATGTCCGTGACGGTGGTGCCGGGGTTGCCGGCGTTCGGGTCGACGTCGTCGCCCCAGGCCCACTGCAGCCGGTTCGCGCCGGACTCGTTGCGGACCGTGAGCGACAGGTCCGTGCCGCTGCCCTGCATCGCGAACATCGAGTACCAGTCGTAGCCGATGTCGCCGGTCTTGCCGCCGACGGCGGGCCAGTACGTGCCGCCCATGGAGTTCTCGCGCATGACGTCGGTGACCGCACGGATGTGACGCACGAAGTTGTCGCCGCTGCCCGGGTCGCCGTAGTTCCGGCCGTCGTTCATCGGGGCGCCGAACTCGGTGGCCACGGCGCGGTCGGCGCAGTTGCCGAGGCGCTCGATGATGTGGTTGCGCCAGTTCTCGTAGGTCATCTCGCCGTAGAAGAAGGCGTAGTGGTGGAACGAGAGGAGCGTGCCGTCGAAGCGGGAGTCGTTGCACACGTCGCGCAGGTCCTGGCTGTAGCCGGTGCCTCCGATCAGGACCCGGTCCGCGGGCGCGGAGTAGTGGTAGTCGAGCCAGTCCGCCGCCACGTTGCGCCACTCGGAGGAGCTGTAGCCGTGCGGCTCGTTCATCGGCTCGAAGTAGACCAGGGAGTTGCCGCCGTACTGGGAGGTCACGGTGGACCACATGGTGTTCCAGGCGGCGTAGTCGGTGACCTGCCCGCCCGAGGCGGCGCCGTCTTCCCAGTAGGCGAGGATGACCTTGAAGCCGCGGTCGGTGGCGGCGTCGATCGCGCCGCGGTACCGGTTCCACCAGTCCGTGCCCACGGTGTGGGTGTTGACCGGGAGCCGGACGGTGTTGACGCCGAGCGTGGACTCCATGTCGTCGTAGAGGGCGTTCGCCTTGGCCTGGACGGTGGCGTAGGAGTCGGACTCGCTCAGCCCGTCCACGACGAGCGGCCCCGTTTCGAAGTTGTCGCCCAGCACGGCCCAGTTCACTCCGCGGAACTGGCTGGTGTCGGCGGCGGCCGGGGACGCGGTGGCCAGCACGGCGACGGGGAGGAGCGCACCGGCGGCGAGCATGCTCAGGAGGCGCCGGAGCGGACGCCGTCGCGGCACGCGAAGGTGGTTGCGAGGTGTTCTCATGATGTCGACCGATCTCGTGCGACTCTGCACGGTGGGGGTTCGAACTCCCGATGCCGGCGTTCGATCATGAACGTCAGCATGCGGATCAGAAGCAACTATTGCGAACACCAGAATGACTAATGCGAACACACCGAGTCAAGAGACCGCCACCAGATGATCAGACGCGATCACCTGCGATCATCAGCGCCACGACGCGCGGTCGGAACGGGTCCGCCGTCGGGCCGGCCGTGGCCCATCCGCCGTCGGGGCACATGGGGGCCAGCCAGGCCCGGTTCGGGATGGTGAGTTCACGCAGCGCGATGGGCTGGAACAAGAGGCTCATGGCGCGCACGACCGCGGCCGGACCAGCGGGATTCCCGCCGCGGCACGGCCCCGCGCGATCTCCTACTCGCGGACAGGCTCCCCTTCGGGGGTGAGGACCCACCACACGTCGTTCACGGCCTGGCCCATGGTGTCCCCCGGCGCCGTGTCGGAGGCGAAGTAGTACAGGGGCCAGCCGTCCAGGGTGAGCTGAGGCTCGCCGTCGGTCCCGGTGATGGTGCCGACCTCGCCGGTCACCCCCTCGACCTGCGCGTCGTCCCCGCCGGGGACCGGGGGCCACGCGGCCAGGCAGTCACCGGTGCAGGTGGACTCGCCCGAGCCCTGGGTGTCGCTGTCGAACTGGTAGACGGTCATGCCCTCGCCGTCGACCACGATGGTGCCGAGGTCGGTGTCGGCGGTGGCCAGGGACGCGGCCATGGCGGCGTCGGCGGCGTCGTCGTCCATGTCCTCGTCGGTGTCTTCCTCGGCGGGTGCGCCGTAGCCGCCCGCGTCACCGTCGCCGCCCGTGTCGTTGCCCCCGTCCCCGCACCCGGAGAGGACGAGCAGCGCGGCGAACACGGGCGCCGCCGTACGAGTCATCAGGGTTGTGGTGCGCATCGGTCTTTCCTCTCGGTGGACGATCGGGGCGTCGGTACAGCGCCTCGCCGAACCTGCGACCGCGCCGCGCTGGGACGTTCTCCCGGGACCGGTTCCGCGCCCGGCGACGTCGGCCCTCCTTACCAGCTTGCCCCCGATACACGGGGGACGCAGGTCGGGTTCGGCGGCGACCTCGTGGTCGCGTTCCGCGTCCCTGGTCAGGTGCCGTCGCCGAACTTCATGCCGCGCCGCCTCGCAGCCGCGCCGCCTGCTTCAGCAGGTGGGTCCGCTCGGCGGCGCTGTCCGCGGCCTCCGCGGCTGCCGCGTAGCGCCGCGCGGCCTCCGCCCGCTCGCCCGCCAGCTCCCGCAGGTAGGCCGCCGCGGCGTCGTACCGCGGCAGGCCGGCGTCGAGCGCCCCGAGCGCCCGCAGCCCGGCGTGCGCCCCGTCGACGTGCCCGACGGCGATCGCCCGGTTCAGTTCCGCCACCGGGTTCCGGGGCGCCAGGGCCAGGAGTTCGTCGTACCAGGTCAGGATCTGCGGCCAGTCGGTCTCGGCGGCGGTGGCGGCGTCGTCGTGCAGGGCGGCGACGGCGGCCTGCACCTGGTACTCCCCGAGCTGGTCGCGGGCGAGCGCGCGCTGCAGGATGCCGACGCCCTCGGCGATCATCGCCGTGTCCCACAACGACCGGTCCTGCCGGTCGAGCGGCACGAGCTCCCCGGCCGCGTCGAACCGCGCCGCCCGCCGCGCGTGGTGCAGCAGCATGAGGGCGAGCAGCCCGGCGGCCTCGGGATCGTCGGGGACGACGGCGGCCAGCTGGCGGGCGAGCCGGATCGCCTCCACCGCGAGATCGACGCCGGGTGCCGAGGACGGCTCGGCTCGGGCCGGCAATGCCCCTGCCGGCATCCCCCCGGCCGTCGACGCCTCGGACAGCGACCCCGTGGTCGCCGTTCCTTCGCCCCGCGCCGCACCCGCACCACCGGCACGACCCCCGCCTGTGAACCCCTCGTTGAACATCAGGTACAGCACGCGCAGCACGGCGGTGACGTCGCCCGGTGTGCCGAACCGCTCGCCGGCCACGGTGCGCTTCGCGCGGGAGATCCGCTGCGCCATGGTCGCCTCGGGCACGAGGAAAGCCCGGGCGATCTGCGCCGTCGTCAGCCCGCCCACGGCCCGCAAGGTCAGCGCGATCGCCGACGCCGGGGTGAGCGCGGGATGGCAGCAGCGGCTGAGGATCAGGAGCGTGTCGTCGGCCTGCTCGGCCGGGCCCGACGGCGGCTCCAGCCCGACCTTCACCTCCCGCAGCGCACGGGCCGACGCCGACCGGCGCGCATCGAGGAACTTGCGCCAGGCCACGGTGACGAGCCACGCCTTGAGGTCGGCGGGCGGGCCTTCCGGGTCCGGCCGGCCGGGTGCGCCGCCGGGCTCGGCGTCAGACTTGGCGTCGGACTCGGCGTCGCCGTCGTCCCGGGTGGCGGCCACCGGGTCGATACCGGACAGGCCGCGGCGGGCTCCGCCGGATCCGCCCGTGTCGGCGGGGCGGCCCGGGCCGCCCGCGCCGGCCGGGCCGTCGTCGTGCACGATCCCGTTCCCCCAGCGGCGGACCGCCTCGACGAGGGCGTCCTGGACGGCGTCCTCGGCCGCCGCGAAGTCGGCTCCGCGACGGACGAGGACGCCCAGGACCTGCCCCGCCAGCTCCCGGATCACTCGACCACCGGCGGCTCGGCGAGGAAGGGGCGCACCTCGATCCACTCGTGCAGGGGCTTGCCGTCCTTGCCGGGCGCCGACGACAGGTAGGCCGCCGCCTCGTGCGCCCGCTCCTCGGAGTCGACGTCGATGATCATCCAGCCCGCGATGAGGTCCTTCGTCTCGGCGAAGGGGCCGTCGGTGACGGGCGGGCGACCCTCGCCGTCGTACCGGACGAAGGCGCCCTCCGGGGAGAGCGCCTGGGCGTCGACGAACTCGCCGCGCTCCCGCAGGTCGTCCGCGACCTTCCCCATGAACGCGATGTGGGCCGAGATCTCCTCGGGCGTCCACCGGTCCATCGGGGCCGAGAACTCCGGGTGAGCCTCCGGGCCGCCGCGGTAGTGCTTCAGCATCAGGTACTTCATGGTTCCATCCTCCGGTCTCGGGCGGCGCGTGTCGCCGCCGACACCCCTGGGACGGAGCCGGGGGCGGGTTCTCGACATCGACGGCGAGAATTTCTCCGCCGCGCCAGTTGCGCTCCGCGCTTGGCACACTTTTTGCTGCGGGCGACGAAAGTAGCGCGCGGGGCACGAGGTTTCTTTCGCTTCCAGCACCTGAAGCGAAAGAAACCTCGTGCCCCGCCCCGCCGGCAACCCCCGTGGCTCAGCCGGACGGGTGCCCGTCGCCACCCCCGTCCGGACGCCCGCTCTCGGCGACGCCCGCCGCGGCCGTCGTCGTCGGCTCCGGTTCACCGTCCGACGACGCGGCGCCCGCCGTCGCGCGGCCCCGGCCCCGGTCGATGAGCCGCTTGCGCGCCATCAGGTCGGCGAACTGCGCGTCGAACGCCGCCTCGCGTTCGTCGCGCAGCCCCTTGATCAGGCTGAACATCATCAGGAACACGAGAACGAAGATCGGCAGCCCGATCACGGTGATCACCTGCTGCAGCGCCCCGAGCCCGTCCTGTCCGGTGACGCCGCCGAGGATGATGAGCGACGCCGCGAGCGCCCCCTCGCTCACGCCCCAGAACACGCGCTGCCGCACCGGACCGGCGTCGGAGGTGCCGACGCAGAGCATGTCGACCACGAGCGACGCGGAGTCGGACGACGTCGCGAAGAACAGCGCGACCACGATCACGGCGATGCCCTGGATCAGGGTCGCCGCCGGGAAGTTCTCGAAGAAGGTGAACATGGCCAGGGCGACGTCGTCGGACACGGCCGCGGACAGCTCGCCGCCGCTGCCGCCGATGCCGTCGATGCGCATCGCCGACCAGCCGAAGATCACGAACCAGACGAGCGTGAACAGCGAGGGGGCGACCAGCACGCCGCCCACGAACTGGCGCAGCGTGCGCCCGCGGGAGATGCGGGCGAGGAACACGCCCATGAACGGCGCCCAGGTGACGGTCCACGCCCAGTAGAAGACGGTCCAGCCGCCCTGCCAGCCCCAGCCGCCCTCCTTGGTGAACTGGGCCATGGAGTCGTTCCAGAGCGACAGGCCCACGAGATCCTGCAGGTAGAGGCCGAAGCTCTCGAAGATCTGCCGCAGCAGGAACACGCTGTCCTCGAAGAAGATCAGGACGAACACCATCAGGCCCACGGCCAGCAGGATGTTGATGTTCGACAGCCGCTTCACGCCCTTGTCGAGCCCGGCGACGATCGAGCACACCGCCGTGATCGTCAGCACGGTGATGATCCCGACTTCCAGCCAGGTGTTGTTCGGGATGCTCGGCACGAGGGCGTTGATGCCGGCGCCCACCTGCGACGTGCCGAGCCCCAGCGAGACCGCGAGGCCGAACAGCGTGCCCAGCACGGCGAAGATGTCGATCGTCTTGCCGATCGGTCCGTGGATCCGTTCCTTGAGGAAGGGGTAGAACACCGAGCTGACGCGCAGCGGCAGCTTGTACCTATAGACGAAGAACCCGAAGGCCAGGCCGGGCAGCGTGAAGATCGCCCAGGTGTGCAGGCTCAGGTGGTACAGCGAGATCGACATCGCGTCGCGTGCCGCCTCGACCGAGTAGGGCTCGACGTCGGCGAACGGCGGCGACCCGAAGTGCGACATCGGCTCGGCCACGCCCCAGAACATCAGCACGGTGCCGATACCGCCCGCGAACAGCATCGCGAACCAGGACAGGTTGGAGTACTCGGGGCGGGAGTCGTCCCCGCCGAGGCGGAGATGGCCGTACCGGCTGAGCGCCACGTAGACGAGGAACACGAGCCACAGGGTCACGCCGAGGATGAAGAACCACCCCAGGTCCGTGACGATCCAGTCCCGCGCCGCCCCGAAGATCGTGTCGATCTGTCTCGGGAAGGCGAGCAGCAGGATCAGGAACAGCACCATGAGCCCTGCTGAGACGAAGAAGATTGTCGGATTGGTCCGCAGCCCCAGCTTCGTCGCGAGGGCGTCGAGTTTCCGCTCGATCATGTGTGACCTTTCGTCGCTGATCGCGCCGGGTTCGAGTCCGGCGTTCTGGCAGCGCACCAGCCTGGCAGGGCCGGAGGCATTTGTCCCGCATTTACGAGATCTCCGCGAGTCGCTCCGCAACACACCAGAAACTCCGTGCCACCACGCTGTCACACGTGGGAAAATGTCGACTTTTCATCGTTTCGTGTCGCGGGGTCCGGTTCTCCGTGCCACGATCGTGGGCATGCGCGCAGGGAGGCTTCGGGAAGCGCGTCCGGCACGAGCGAGGATCACGGCGTGACACTGGTCTGGCAGATCGGCATCGACGTCGGCGGGACCGGATCACGGTTGTGCGGTGAACCAGTGGGACCGGGCGCAGAACCTGTCGAGCCCATCGAGCTCACCGGCGATCCCGTCCGCGTCGTGTCGCGCAGGTCCGATGCGCCCGACGTCGTCGGCGACCTGTGCCGCCGGTTCGCCGAGAAGGCGGGACCGGGCACGACGGCGGCCGTCGTCGTCGGCATGCGGGGCCTGCGGTCCATGACGATCTCCCGCACCCTCAACCCGTTCGACGTGCACGACGCGATCACCGAGGCGCTCGGCACCCGCCGCACCGCGGTCGCGAGCGACACCATCACCGCCCACCTCGGCGCGCTGCAGGGGCGCAGCGGCGCGACGCTCGCCGTCGGCTCGGGGGCGGTGGCGATCGGCGACGACGACCTGGGCCGCCTCCACATCGCCGACGGGCTCGGCCCGCTGATCGGCGACAACGGCGGCGGATCGTGGATCGGCGAGGAGGGCCTGCGGGCGGCGGCCCGCGCGAGCTACCACGACACCCGTGGGTCGCGGCGGCTGCTCGACGAGGCGACCGCGACGCTCGGTCCCCCGGAGACCTGGGAGGCCAAGCTGCGCGACGCCCCCGACAGGGTGCGGGTCCTGGCCGACTTCGCGCCGGTCGTGGTCCGGGCGGCGGCCGGCGGTGACATGATCTGCCAGAAGATCCTGGGAGATTCCGCCGAGCTGCTCACCGACTGCCTCGCGGCCGTCCTCGGCAGGCCGGGCGTGCGGCAGGTCGCCGCGACGACCGGCCGCCTCATGACGCCGGGTTCGCCGCTGCGGGCGGCCGTGCACGGGCTCATGCCGGTCAAGCGGATCGGCGTCGAACTCGTCGACGGCACCGGGTCACCGCTCGACGGCGCGTTGCTGCTGGCGCGGCGCCTGGTCGAGGACCCGGAGTTCCCGTCCTACCGGCCGCTGCTGACGGTGCGGGCGTCGGGGTAGCTCAGCGCCTCGGCCGGTCCGTGACCCACAGGTGGATGGTGCCCTCGGCGACGACCGTGCCGTCGGCGCGGCGGGCGGTGACCGTGACGGGCACGTCCGGGTCGTCCTCCAGCCAGCGCGCCGGGTCCGACTCGGCCGTGCACGTGATGTCCGACGTCGACTTCGCCGTGTACGCGACCTCCATGCCCTTGGGCAGCCAGCGCTTGGCGTCCGGCACGGTGGCCTCCGCCATCGCGCCCATCGCGGCCTCCAGCCCGTTGCACACCGCGATCGCGTGCACGGTGCCGATGTGGTTCAGCACAGCGCGCCGCTTCTTGATCACGAGCTCGCCGAACCCAGGCCGCACCTCGGTGAACCGGGGCCGGATCGTGCGGAAGTACGGCGCCTTGAACCCGTAGCCGATCCCGAAGATCCGCTTGCCGAGCGGCTTGCCGGCCAGCTTCTGCCACATCGTGTACACCTCTGTCACGAGGCGTGACTCTACGTCATCCTGCACGCCCGCCGGTCTCACCCGGAGGCCTGGTGCGGAACACCATCGCGAACACCGGGACGAGCGCGACGGCGCACACCACTCCCCCGACGGCGCCGAACACCACACCGGCCCTGAGATCCCCGAACGCGGCACCGAGCGCGATCCCGACGCCCATCCCGAGAGCGAACCCGGCTCCCGTCCCCAGCGCGGTCCCCACACTCCAGTTCCACCGGCCCGCCGTGCCCGCACCGCTCTCGTCCCGGCCGTCCAGGTTCTCGTCCGCCATGCCCCTCACCGTATGCCACCCGGGACGCCCCCGGAGGAGGCCGGAGGCGAGCGGTATGCGCATCCTGCCTGTGGCCTGGACAGCGCGCGGGAGGCGTGTCAGCCTGCCCGCATGGAATCGCGTGCGACGTCGAAGCAACGCCGGCTCTGGGACCGCACCGCGCCCGACTACGACCGCGGCATCGCCTGGTTCGAGCGCAACCTCCTGCGGGACGGCCGCGAGTGGCTCGGCGCGCGCACCCGCGGGAGCGTGCTCATGGTCGCCGTCGGCACGGGGCGTGACCTGCCGTTCCTGCACGACGACGTGACCGCCGTCGCGGGCATCGACCTCAGCCCGCCCATGCTGGACCAGGCACGCCGCCGCGCCGCCGAGCTCGGCCGCGACGCCGACCTGCGCGAGGGCGACGCAGAACACCTCCCGTTCGGCGACGCTTCGTTCGACACCGTGACCTGCGTACTGTCGCTGTGCACCATCCCGCGCCCGGAGGTGGCCCTGGCCGAGGCGAAGCGGGTGCTGCGGCCCGGCGGGCGGCTGCTGCTCCTGGACCACATCGGCAGCACCTGGCCGCCGATCCGCCTGGGCCAGTGGCTCGTGGAGGCCTTCACCATCCCGAGCGCGGGCGAGCACTTCACCCGCCGCCAGCTCGGCCGGGTACGGGACCTCGGCTTCGAGATCGCGGAAACGGACCGCTACGGGCTCGGGATGATCGAGCGCGTGCACGCGGTCAAGCCCGCGTGACCGTCTCCAGCACGCCCGCGCCGTACTTGGCGAGCTTGCTCTCGCCCACTCCGCTGATCCCGCCGAGCTCGTCCAGGCTCGCCGGGCGGGCGACAGCGACGGCCCGCAGGGTCGCGTCGTGGAAGACGACGTACGCCGGCACGCCCTGCTCCTTCGCGACGCCCGCCCGCCAGGCCCGGAGACGTTCGAAGAGCTCGGTGTCCGCGGCGGACAGCTCGATGTCCGCCGCGGCCTTCTTCTTCGCCTTCGCGGCCGCCCGCGCCCGGGTGCGCTCGGGATCACGCCGCAGCCGCACCTCGCGGCGTCGTCCCAGCACGTCCGCGCTGGCGTCGGTGAGCAGCAGCGTCCCGTGGTTGCCCTCCACGGTCAGCAGGCCCTGCGCCAGGAGCTGCCGCACGACCGTGCGCCACTCCCCCTCGCTCAGGTCCTCGCCCACGCCGAACACCGTGAGGCTGTCGTGCCCCCACTGGTTCACCTTGGGCGTCGCCTTCCCCCGCAGGATGTCGACGACGTGCCCGACGCCGAACCGCTGGTTGCGTTCCCGGTCCAGCCGGTACACGGCCGAGAGAAACTTCTGTGCGGCGACGGTCCCGTCCCAGGACTCGGGCGGCGCCAGGCAGGTGTCGCAGTTGCCGCAGGGCTCGCCCGCCTGTCCGAAGTAGTTCAGGAGCTGGGCGCGGCGGCACTCGACGGTCTCGCACAGCGCGAGCATCGCGTCGAGGTGGGTTCCGAGGCGCCGCCGGTGCGTGGCGTCGCCCTCGGAGCCGGCGATCATCTTGCGCTGCTGCACGACGTCGGACAGCCCGTACGCCAGCCACGCCGTCGACGGCCGCCCGTCGCGGCCCGCACGGCCGGTCTCCTGGTAGTAGCCCTCCACCGACTTGGGCAGGTCGAGGTGGGCGACGAAGCGGACATCGGGCTTGTCGATGCCCATGCCGAACGCGATGGTGGCGACGACGACGAGACCGTCCTCGCGCAGGAACGCCGCCTGGTTCCGTGCCCGGACCTGCGCGGGCAGGCCGGCGTGGTACGGCACGGCACGAATCCCCTGGCCGGTGAGGAACTCGGCGGTCTCCTCCACGGACGCGCGCGACAGGCAGTAGACGATCCCGGCGTCGCCCTCGTGCTCGGTGCGCAGCAGCTCGAGCAGCTGCTGCTTCGCGCCGTCCTTCGGCACGATGCGGTACTGGATGTTGGGCCGGTCGAAGCTCGCGACGAAGTGCCTGGCGCCGGTGAGGTCGAGGCGGGTGGCGATCTCCTCGCGCGTGGCCTGGGTGGCCGTCGCCGTGAGGGCGATGCGCGGCACGTCGGGCCAGCGCTCGTGCAGGTGGGACAGCTCGAGGTAGTCGGGGCGGAAGTCGTGGCCCCACTGGGACACGCAGTGCGCCTCGTCGATCGCGAACAGCGCGATCTCGCCCCGGTCCAGGAGCCGCGCCGTCGAGTCGAGGCGGAGCCGTTCCGGCGCGAGGTACAGCAGGTCGAGCTCGCCGCTCGTGAACGCGCGCTCGACGGCGCGCCGCGCCTCCGCGTCCTGCGTGGAGTTGAGGAACCCTGCCCGCACCCCGAGCGCGTCGAGCGCGTCCACCTGATCCTGCATCAGCGCGATCAGCGGCGACACGACGACGCCGGTCCCCCGGCGCACCAGGGACGGGATCTGGTAGCACAGCGACTTCCCGCCGCCCGTGGGCATCAGCACGAGCGCGTCGCCGCCCGCCACCACGGTGTCGACGATCTCCCGCTGCCCGGCGCGGAACTCCTCGTAGCCGAACACGCGGCGCAGGGTCTCCAGGGCGGGATCGACGGCGGTGTCGGGCGAGGTAGCGGCGTCGGCGAGAGTCACGGCGGCCAGTCTAGGGACGGTCACCGACACGGCGCCCGTCCCGCGCCGCGGAACCGGTCCGCGCCGTCAGCCGGAACGGCGGGACCGGCCTGCCCGCGCCGCCAGGACGGTCACCACGATCCCGGCGACGGCGAGGATCGGCCCGACGATCGCCCACAGCGACACGCCCGTCATCGGGCTGCCGGCAAGGTAGCCGACCCCCTGCAGGGTGAAGACGCCGCCCACCACCACGAGGATCGCGCCGAGCGCGATCGAGGTCCACCTCACTGCTGCCTCCACACGGTCGTAGGACTCTCCTGAGGCATCAGCCGAGAGAGAACAGCGGGCCCGTGAGCGTCAGGCCCGGCTCCTGGACGAACACCCAGAGAAACGCCAGTGCCGCACCCGCCAGCGCCACGTCCTTGTTGAACTGGATCATCTCCATCTGCTTCGCCGTCGGATCGGTCTCACGCCAGAAACCGTGCATGAGGAATGCCGTCGAGAGGAGGAAGACGACCAGCAGCAACGCGCCCAGATCCCCCCAGATCCCGAGCAGGACGGACAGCCCGCCGAGCAGGATCAGCACCCCGGTGGTGCGGGTTGCCGCCTTGGCCATCGGCACGCCCCGGGAGGCGGCGTAACCGGCCATCGCGCCGGTCTCGGTCAGGTGGGCGATACCGCTCCCCAGGAAAAGAGCGGCGAAGAGCACCCGCGCGATCAGCAGTACGACGTCCATGAGTCCGTCCCCCTTGTCGAGGAAGCGCTGTCGTTCATGCCTGTGCTCACACCATATGACTCACCCGTTCGTCGGGTCGAGGGCGAGGTGCTCGACCCCTCCGGCGGCGCGCCGTGCCGGCGCCGCGACCGACGCGGCGCGCGGGCCGACGACGGGAGCCTCTCCCCCGGAGGGGGCATCATCGAAGGATGGCCCCCGACGACACGCGGGATCCGGATCGCCCCCTCCCGGTCCTGCAGGAAACCCCGGCCCAGCGCGCCGACCGCAACTGGGTCGAACTGCTCCAGGAACTGCGCGTCATGCAGACGGGCGTGCAGGTGCTCACCGGCTTCCTGCTCATCCTGCCGTTCCAGGCCGAGTTCGGGAGCCTGGACCACTACCAGCGCACGGTCCACCTGACCTTGCTCGTCACGTCCGTGCTGGCCACCACACTGCTCACGGCGCCGGTCTCTCTCCACCGCGCGCTGTTCCGGCGCCGCCTCAAGACGTCCGTCGTGGGGACGGGCGACCGGCTGGCCCGGGCGGCGCTGGCCGCCCTCGGCCTGACCTTGACCGGGACCGTCCTGTTCGTGTTCGACGTCGTCGTCGGCCGGGTCGCCGGGATCGTCGCCGGCAGTGCCGTGCTCCTCCCGATCGTCATGCTCTGGGTCCTCCTCCCGGCCTGGTTGCGCCGGCACGCCGACCCGGTGACGTAACCGCACGTCGACGCCGGGCGGATGCCCGGGCGCCCGCGGCCGGGCGTCAGAGCTGCTTCTCCAGGATCTCGAACCGGAGGTCGTCCCGCTTGGGGACGCCGAAGCGCTCGTCGCCGTAGGGGAACGGCTTGAACCGGCCCGTGCGGACGTAGCCGCGCCGGACGTACCAGGCGATGAGGTCCGCCCGGGCGTCGATGACCGTCATCCGCAGGAACGTCCGGCCCCACTCGTCGCGGACCACCCGTTCGGCCTCCGCGAGCAGTGCCCGCCCGAGGCCGCCACCCTGCCGGTCGGGCCGTACCGCGAACATCCCGAAGTACCCGGCGCCGTCCTCGACCGCGACGTGCGCGCACGCCAGCGGGCCGGCGTCGTCGTCCACGACCAGCACCTTGCTGTGCGGGCGCGTGATGTCGGCGCGCAGGATGACGGGGTCGACGCGGTCGCCGTCGAGCAGGTCCGCCTCGGTGGTCCACCCCGCGCGGCTGGCGTCGCCCCGGTAGGCGGAGGTCACGAGGGCGACGAGGGGTCCGACGTCGGCCAGGGTGGCGGTCCGCACGTAGAGCGCGCGGCTGTTCTCGGATCTCGTCTCGGTCACAGGCACACACGGTAGCGGAGCCGGCCGGACGCTCCGCGGGCCGCCGGCTTGCCTCCGCCGGACGTCAGCGGCGGCGCTTCTCGCGGACCCGCACCGAGAGGCTGATCGGGGTGCCCGCGAAACCGAACGTCTCCCGCAGGCGGCGCTCGATGAACCGGCGGTACTGCGCCTCGATGAAGCCCGTGGCGAAGATGACGAACCGCGGCGGGCGGGTCGAGGCCTGCGTGGCGAAGAGGATGCGCGGCTGCTTCCCGCCTCGCAGCGGGTGCGGGTGCGCCGCGACGAGCTCACCGAGGAACGCGTTCAGCCGGCCCGTCGGGATGCGCATGTCCCAGCTCGACAGGGCCTGCTCCAGCGCCGGGACCAGCTTCTCGGTGTGCCAGCCCGTCGCCGCGGACACGTTCACCCGCGGCGCCCACGCCACCTGGCCGAGATCCTTCTCGATCTCCCGCTCCAGGAACGGGCGCCGGTCCTCGTCCATGAGGTCCCACTTGTTGTACGCGAGGACGAGCGCCCGCCCGGCGTCCACCACCTGCGACAGGATCCGCTGGTCCTGCTCGGTCAGCTGCTCGGACGCGTCCAGCAGGACGACGGCGACCTCCGCCTTGTCGATGGCGGCCTGCGTGCGCAGGCCGGCGTAGAAGTCCGCCCCCTTGGTCAGGTGCTGCCGCCGCCGGATACCGGCGGTGTCCACGAACCAGTACGGCACGCCCTTGATCTCGATCAGCTCGTCGACCGGGTCGCGCGTCGTGCCGGCCACGTCGTGCACCACCACGCGGTCCTCGCGGGCGATCTTGTTCAGCAGCGACGACTTGCCCACGTTGGGCCGCCCCACGAGCGCCACCCGCCGCGGGCCGACCGGCCGCGCCTCGCCGTGCTCCGACACCTCGGGCAGCGCGGTCATCGCGGCGTCGAGCAGGTCGCCCGTGCCGCGGCCGTGCAGGCCGGACACCGGGTGCGGCTCCCCCAGCCCGAGCGCCCACAGGTACGCCGCGTCGGCCTCGCCCGCGGCGCCGTCCACCTTGTTGGCGCACAGCACCACCGGCTTGCCGGACCGGCGCAGCATCTCGACGACGCGCTCGTCCGTCGACGTCGCGCCCA
This sequence comes from Myceligenerans halotolerans, assembly GCF_054782975.1. Lineage (NCBI taxonomy): Bacteria > Bacillati > Actinomycetota > Actinomycetes > Micrococcales > Promicromonosporaceae > Myceligenerans > Myceligenerans halotolerans. Next base: position 128,182 of record NZ_BAAGRL010000010.1, on the reverse strand, counting down.
CCTGGGCGTCCACCACGAACATGACGGCGTCGGCGAGCGACACCGCCACCTCGGCCTGCGACGCCACCTTCTCCTCGATGCCCGCGACGTCGACCTCCCAGCCGCCCGTGTCCACGAGCGTGAACCGGCGCCCGGCCCACTCCGCCGGGTACGAGACCCGGTCCCGGGTCACGCCGGGCTGGTCCTCCACGACCGCCTCGCGCCGCCCCAGGATCCGGTTCACCAGCGTCGACTTGCCGACGTTCGGCCGCCCGACCACCGCCAGCACCGGCAGGATCTCCTCGGGCTCGGGCTCCTCGTCGGCCCACTCGGAGTCGAGGAGCGCGGCGTCCTCCTCCTCGAGCTCGAACTCCTCGAGCCCGGCCCGCAGCGCGCGCTCGCGCGCGACGTCGTCCTCGGTCTCCTCGATCTCCGGAGTCCCGGGGACGACGCCGGGCGCGGTGGCGTCGTCGGGCTCGCCGGCCTCGTGCGGGTGTTCGGCCAGGCGCAGGTCGTCGGTCATTCGCATATTCTCTCAGGAGAACGGTCAGGCCGACGGCGCGCCAGCCGTCGTGCTGCCTGTGACCTTGGCGACCACCGTCAGCACCGCTTCCACGGTCTGCTCGAGGTCCAGGTCGGAGGAGTCCACCGTCACGACGCCGTCGGCCGCGACCGCGAACTGCGACACCGTGGAGTCGTCCCGGTCGCGCCGCAGCACCTGGTCCCTCGTCGCCTCCACGGCCGACGCGTCGGCCGCCCCGTGCACGTCCAGCGCGCGGCGGCGCAGGCGCGCCTCCTCGCTGGCGGTCAGCAGGATCCGCACGTCGGCGTCGGGCGCCACCACCGTGGTGATGTCCCGGCCCTCCGCGAGGATCCCCCGCCCGCCGGAGAACCCGCCGGTGCGCTCGGCGTCGATCGCCTCGCGCTGGCGCCGCTTCAGCTCGGCCCGCACGGCGAGGTTCGTCGCCACCTTCGAGACCGCCGCGGACACCGCCGTCGTCCGGATCTCCTCCGCGACGTCACGCCCGTCCAGCGTCACGCCGGGCCGCCGCGGGTCCACGCCCATGTCCAGCGGCATGGCGGCGACGTCCGCGGCGACCCGCGCGACGTCGGACAGGTCGGTGCCGCGGCTCGTGCACCACACGGTCGCCGCGCGGTACATGGCGCCCGTGTCCAGGTACGCCAGGCCGAGCCGGGCGGCGACGGCCTTCGACACGCTCGACTTGCCCGACCCGGACGGGCCGTCCACGGCGACGACGACCGGCGCGGGGGTGGGGGTGCTCACGGGGGTGGTCTCCTTCTGTTCCATCTGGTCCTCTCACGACGACCCGCTCCGGTCGTCGTCACGTCGCGTCACGCCTCGGCGTCACGTCCGCACGTCACATCTCGACGTCCGACATCAGCTGCCCGAGCTCGACCCGGCCCAGCACCCGGGTCCGCCCCGGCTTCAGGTCCCCGAGCCGGATCGGCCCGATCCGCGTGCGCACCAGCCGCGTCACCGGACGCTCCACCGCGTCGAACATCCGGCGCACGATCCGGTTGCGGCCCTCGTGCAGCACCACCTCGAGCAGCGTGGCGTCCGGGACCTCCTGCAGCACCTTGACCGAGTCCAGCCGCGCCGTCCCGTCGTCGAGCTCGACGCCGCGCGTCAGGTCCCGGATGATCCGCGGGTAGACCTGGCCGCCCTCGACCGTCACCACGTACGTCTTCGGGATCTCGTACCGGGGGTGCGAGAGCCGGTTCGCCAGTTCGCCGTCGTTCGTGAGCAGCAGCAGCCCCTCGCTGTCCGCGTCCAGGCGGCCGACGTGGAACAGGCGTTCCTCGCGGTTCCGCACCAGCTCGGCGACGGTCGGGCGGCCCTCCGGGTCGTGCATGGTGGACACGACGCCGTGCGGCTTGTGCAGCGCGAGCGTGATCTTGTCCTGGTCGAGCTGCACGCGCAGCCCGTCCACGTGGATGACGGACTTCACGGGGTCGACCCGCACGCCCAGCTCGGTCACCAGCACGCCCTCGACCTCGACGTGGCCGCGCTCGATCAGCTCCTCGCACGCCCGCCGCGACCCGAAGCCCGCCTGCGCGAGCACCTTCTGCAGCCGGACGCCGTCGGCGACGTGCACGTCACGCGGCGGCTCGGAGGACGGGGGACGACGGCGGCCGGCGCCGGGCCGGTCCTGGGTGCCCGGCCGGGCACCGGGCTGGCGACGCCCCTGCGAGCGCCCCTGCCCGGCCCGGTTCCCTGCGGCACGGTTCTCGTTGTTGCGGCGGCTCCCGCCGCGGCTGTGCTGGTTCATCGTTCCTTCTCGGTAGTTCGGTGGTGACGCCGGTCCCGGTCGGCACTCGCGTGAGCGATCGGTAGTTCGAACTGCCGATCACTCGCGAACGGACCGATCATCCGGCGCGCCCCTCAGTCCAGGCCCTCTAGCGTGTCCAGGTCCGGGAGGTGCGGGGCGAGCGGGGGCAGTTCGTCGAGCGAGTCGTAACCCATCCGCTCCAGGAAGTATCCCGTGGTTCCGAACAGAACCGCACCCGTAGCCGGGTCCTGCTCGATCTCGGCGATGAGCCCGCGCGTGAGCAGCGTGCGCACCACGCCGTCGACGTTGACCCCGCGCACCGCGCTGACCTGCCCGCGCGTGACGGGCTGCCGGTAGGCGATCACGGCGAGCGTCTCCAGCGCGGCCTGGCTCAGTTTCGCGGTCTGCCCGTCGAGCACGAACCGGCCGACGACGTCGCCGTGGGCGGTCGAGGAGTAGATCCGCCATCCTTCGGCGCCGCGGCGCAGCTCGAACCCGCGCGGGCGGCCGCCGAGCTCGCCGCGGTACTCGTCGGCGATCTCCTCCAGCAGGTCCCGCACCTCGCGCTGCGGCAGGCCGAGCGTCGCGGCGAGCCGCTCCTCCGGGACGGGTGCGTCGGCGACCATGAGCACGGCCTCCAGCGCGGCGCGTGCCCCGCCGGGGAGCTCCTCGACGTCGACGACGGGCAGTTCCTCGGGCACCGCGTCGCCGGGTCCGGTCCGGGCCGGGCCCGTCGCGACCTCGTCGGTTCTCTCCTGCACGTCGGTCATGTCTCCTCCTCCGGCATGTCGTCCTCGTCGAACTCGCTGGGGCCGGCGTCGGGGTCGAGGTACTTCCCGCCGTCGCCGGGTCCGGCCGCCCAGCGGACCGTCAGCTCGCCGAGCGAGGTGACCTGCTCGAAGCTGACCAGGCGGTCCCGGAACAGTTCCAGCAGGGCGAGGAACCGCGCCACGACCACGATGCGCTCGACCCCGGCGGTGAGCGCGCGGAACGTCAGCACGTGCTCGGCCCGCAGGCGGAGCACGATCGTGCCCGCCTCCTCCCGCACGCTGACCGCCGGGGCGTGCAGGTGGGTGAGGGAGACCTCGGGGGGCGGCTTCGGCTGCAGGGCCTTCGCGGCCAGCGCGGCGAGCCGTGCCCCGTCCAGGGTCCACTTCAGTTCCGGCAGCAGCGCCGTGAGATGCGGCTCCAGTGGCGCGAGGCGTGGCACGCGCCGCGCCGCCGTCGCCATCCGCTCGGCGAGGAGCGCCGAGATCTCCTTGTAGGCGCGGTACTGCAGCAGCCGCGCGAACAGCAGGTCGCGCGCCTCCAGCAGCTCCAGGTCCTCGAGGTCCTCCTCGATGACGCCGGGCAGCAGCCGGGCGGCCTTGATGTCGAGCAGTGTCGCCGCGACGACGAGGAACTCCGAGGCCACGCCCAGGTCCCACGACGGGTGGTCGTCCCCGCGGTCGGCGGCTTCCCGCGCCGCCTCCTCCGCGGCGCGGATGTGCGCCACGAACTCGTCGGTCACGGCCGCGAGCGCCACCTCGGTGACGTCCATCTCGCGCTTGGTGATGAGGCTCAGGAGCAGGTCGAACGGGCCGGTGAAGTTGTCGAGGTGGACCTCGAAGCCGCCGGCGGTGCGCTTCGGGACGGGGCCGTCGTCGTGCGGGGCGGCCTCCTGCCGGCCCTCCGGTCCGGGTACGGCTTCGTCGCTGGAGGCCGGATCGCCGTCGGACAGGATGTCGCCGGGTGCCTCCAGGACCTCAGGCGGCGTGGCCACGGGCCACGAGCTCCCGGGCGAGCTGGCGATAGGCGGACGCGCCGGGGTGGCCCGGCGCGTAGGCGGTGATCGGCTCGGCGGCGACGGTGGCGTCGGGGAACTTCACGGTGCGTCCGATCACGGAGTGCAGCAGCGTGTCGCCGAAGGCCTCGTGCACCCGGGCCACGACCTCCCGGGAGTGGAGGGTGCGCGAGTCGTACATGGTGGGAAGGATACCGTCGATCTCCAGGGCCGGGTTCAGCCGGTCCCGCACCTTCTCGATGGTCTCGACCAGCAGCGCGACGCCGCGCAGCGCGAAGAATTCGCACTCCAGCGGGATGAGCACGCCGTGCGCGGCGGTCAGCGCGTTGACGGTGAGCAGCCCGAGGGACGGCTGGCAGTCGATGAGGATGACGTCGTAGTCGTCGACGATCGGGCGCAGCGCCCGCGACAGCACGGACTCCCGCGCGACCTCTCCCACGAGCTGGACCTCGGCCGCGGACAGGTCGATGTTCGCCGGGAGCACGTCGAGCCCGTCGATGCCCGACTCGATCAGGGCGTCCTCGATGCGCACGCCGCGTTCCATGAGCACGTTGTAGATCGTGACGTCGAGCTCGTGCGGGTTGACGCCGATCCCGACGGACGCCGCGCCCTGCGGGTCGAAGTCCACGAGGAGCACCTTGCGGCCGTGCTCGGCCAGGCAGGCGCCCAGGTTGATGGTCGTGGTGGTCTTGCCGACGCCGCCCTTCTGGTTGCACATCGCGATGATGCGGGCCGGGCCGTGGCTCGTCAGCCGCGGCGGCTCGGGGAAGACGGGCATCACCCGCCCCACCACGTCCCGGGGGGCGTCGGGATCGGGCCGCCCGCCGGGCGGATCACCGGGCGCGGGACCGACGTCGACCAGCGTGTCCGTCATCTCGCCCGCTCCCTCCGTTCGGCTGGGTGCCTCGCTCACGCCCGTCACGCTATACCAGGCTCATGCCAGGAACTCGCCGAAACCCCGGCGCGCCCGAGATTCCCCGCGTCTCCCCGCGCCGGCGGCTCAGCGCGCGCGGGGGTGGGTGGCCGCGTAGACCTCGCGGAGGGCGTCCGGGGTGACCATCGTGTAGATCTGCGTGGTCGTCACGGACGCGTGGCCCAGCAGTTCCTGCACCACGCGCACGTCCGCGCCCCCGGCCAGCAGGTGCGTCGCGTAGGAGTGCCGCAGCGTGTGCGGCGAGACGCCGTTCAGCCCGGCGCGGCCGGCCGCGGCCTGGAGCGCGGCCCAGGCCGACTGCCGCGACATCCGCGCGCCCCGGGTGTTGAGGAACAGGGCGGGCGCGCTGCGCTGCCGGGCCGCGGACGCCAGGTCGGGCCGGGCACGCACCAGGTAGGCCTCGACGGCCTCCCGGGCGAACGACCCGACCGGCACCACGCGCTCCTTGTCGCCCTTGCCGTGCAGCCGCACGACGGGCGCCTCGCCGACGTCGTCCACGTCGAGGCCGACGATCTCCGAGATCCGGCCGCCGGTCGCGTACAGCAGTTCCAGCAGCGCGCGGTCGCGCAGCGGGACGGGACCCTCGCCGAGGCCGGCGGCGTCGAGCAGGCGTGCCACGTCGTCCACGCCCAGGGCGTGCGGCAGCCGCCGCATCCGGGTGGGCGCGTGCACCTCGGTGGTGGGGTCGGCGTCGGCCAGGCCCTCCGCGTGCGCGAAGCGGTGCCAGCCGCGGACCGCGGCCAGCGCCCGCGCCGTGGACGACGCCGACAGCGGGGCGCCACCGTCGCTCCCCCGCCGGATCGCGTCCACGTGGGCGAGCACGTCCGCCTGGGTGACCTCGCCGACGCGCGCGCGGCCCAGCCCGTTCAGGTGGGTGACGTAGCGCGTGAGGTCGCGGGCGTAGGCGGCGACGGTGTTGGCGGACAGCCCGCGCTCGACCCGCAGGTGGGCGAGGTAGTCGCGGAGCGGCCCGCCGAGCGAACCGTCGGCCTCCGTCAGGCTGGACACGGCCCCATCATGCCCCCGACCGCCCCGCCCGCCACCATGGCACGCCGTGATTTGACCCGGTCACGACGGGTTGATGTTGAACAGCTCCGCCCGGCTGCGGATCACCTGGGCCCGGGCCAGCCGGGGCTTGTCGGAGCCGTCGCGGATCACGCTGCCGGCGGCCTCGAACTCGGCGAGGAAGTCGACCGCCCAGGCGACGTCGGCCGGCGACGGGCTGAAGCACTCGTTGATGACCCCGGGCTGCTCGAGGTCCAGGCAGAGCTTCCCGGTCATGCCCAGCACCACGGCGTCGGCCGACTGCTCGCGCAGCAGCGCGTGCGCGGAACCGACCGTCGGGCCGTCCACCGGACCGGGCAGCCCGCCGATCCGGCTCGCCAGCACGAGCCGGGTGCGCGGGTACGCCATCGCGATCGGCTCGTTCGCCGCGCCCGTGTCGCGGCGGTAGTCGCCCGAGCCGAACGCGAGCCGGAACGTCCCCCGCGCGCGGGCGATGTTCACCGACTCCTCGATACCGAGGGCGGACTCCACGAGCGGGATCACGGGCACCTCGCCGCCCAGACGCTGAGCCGTGTCGATGACGTCGTCCGCCGACTCGGTCTTGGCGAGCATGACGCCCGCGAGCCCCTCCACGTCGCGCAGCTGGGCCACGTCGTCGGCCCACGCGCTCGACGTGCGGTCGTTGATCCGGACCCAGCCGGACCCGCCACCGCGCAGCCACTCGATGACGCGCATCCGCGCCTCGTCCTTCAGGCTGTCGTCGATCGCGTCCTCGCAGTCGAGGAGGATCTGATCGGCGCGGGAGAGCTGGGCATGGTCGAACGCGTCGGTCCGCATCGCCGAGAGCAGCAGCCACGAGCGCGCGTAGTCGGGTGCGACGCGGGTCTTCTCGCGGGAGGCGCGGCGGGCGGTGAGGTCAGTGGAGTCGGTCACGGTCACAGGGTCGATGCTATGCCAGTCAGAAGGGCAGGAAGACGTCCACCGCGACCGCGAGGAACAGCACCGACAGATACGTGATCGAGGCGTGGAAGACCTTCATCGCACCGAGCCGCTTGCCCGTGGCACCCTGCTTCGCGCGCCGCAGCATGAGGATCGTGGAGGCCAGGAACCACGCACCCAGACCCGCGGCCACCGCCGTGTAGACCCACGACATACCCGCCAGCGGCACCAGCACCAGGGAACAGGCGATCATCGCGAACGTGTAGCCGACCATCTCCGCGGCCACCCGGCGCTCGTCGGACACCACGGGCAGCATCGGCACGTCAGCCGCCGCGTAGTCCCGCTTGAACTTGATCGACAACGGCCAGTAGTGCGGCGGCGTCCAGAAGAAGATCACGCCGAACAGCGCCACCGCCGACCAGCTCAGGCCCCCCGTCACGGCCGCCCAGCCGATGAACACCGGCATGCAGCCCGCGATGCCGCCCCACACGATGTTCTGCGGCGTCCGCCGCTTGAGGATCATCGTGTACCCGACCACGTAGATCGCGATCGCGGCCGCCGTCAGCCACGCCGCCGCGAGGTTCACCACCAGCGCGAACCACGCCAGCGACAACCCGCACAGCACCCACGAGAACACCAGGCCCGCACGCGGCGAGATCTCACCGGTCACCAGCGGCCGGCGCTTCGTCCGGTTCATCAGCCGGTCGATGTCCCGGTCCAGGTACATGTTGAACGCGTTCGCACTCCCCGCCGCGAGGGCCCCGCCGACCAGCGTGGCCGCCATCAGCCCCACCGACGGCCAGCCGCCCTCCGCCAGGATCATCGTGGGAATGGTGGTGACCAGCAGCAGCTCGATCACGCGCGGCTTCGTCAGCGCGACATACGCGCCCGCCCGCCGCAGGAACCGGCCGCCGGGGCGGCGGTCGTAGTTGGCCAGGCCCTCCCGCACGTCGCCGGCCTCGTCGCCCGCCGGGGCACGGCCCGGCGCCGGTGTCCCGGCCGTGGCCGCAGGCGCTCTGTCCATGGACGACGGCGATGCTGTGCTCACGAGATGGACGTTCCGTTCCGACGAGGGGGACAGGGCGTGCTCATGGTACGACGCCCGCGAGGCCGGGCGCTCCTCCCCCGCGACGGGCCGCGATGTGACGTTCGCGACGGGCCGGCACCGCCCCGCACCGCGAGCGCGCGCACCCGCGGCCGGCGGCCGGCGTACACGGAGCGGACAGCTCGACGCGAGTGTCTGGGTGCGGTTATAGGGTGAGTGCGGTATCCACGGCGGCCGGTCACGAAGCCGCCGCCGCACGTACGACCCGCGCGGCTGCCTGCGCCGGCGGTGAGAAGAGGATTCGAGATGACGTTCGACCCCACCCTGTCCCCGTTCGACTGGTCCGAGCTCGACCAGCGCGCGGTGACGTCGATCAAGGCGCTCGCGGCCGATGCCGTGGAGAAGGTCGGCAACGGGCACCCCGGCACGGCGATCTCCCTGGCTCCCGCCGCCTATCTGCTGTTCCAGAAGACGATGCGCCACGACCCGGCCGATCCGGCGTGGGTGGGCCGGGACCGGTTCGTGCTGAGCGCCGGCCATTCCTCCCTGACGATCTACCTCCAGCTCTTCCTGGCCGGCTACGGCCTGGAGATGGAGGACATCGCCGCGCTGCGCAGCTGGGGCTCCAAGACGCCGGGCCACCCGGAGTACCGCCACACCGAGGGCGTGGAGATCACCACCGGCCCGCTCGGTCAGGGCCTGGCCTCGGCCGTCGGCATGGCGTTCGCGGCCCGTCGCGAGCGGGGTCTGCTCGACCCGGAGGCGGCGCCCGGGACGTCGCCGTTCGATCACCACGTGTACGTCATCGCGTCCGACGGCGACCTCCAGGAGGGCGTCACCAGCGAGGCGTCGTCGCTCGCGGGCCACCAGCAGCTCGGCAACCTGATCCTGATCTGGGACGACAACAAGATCTCGATCGAGGACGACACCGACATCGCGTTCACCGAGGACGTCCTGGGGCGCTACGCCGCGTACGGCTGGCACACGCAGAAGGTGGACTGGACCTCGGGCGGCACCGGCTACGCCGAGGACGTCGAGGGGCTGGCGGCCGCCATCGACGCGGCCAAGGCGGAGACCGGCAAGCCGTCGATCATCGCGCTGCGCACCATCATCGGCTGGCCGTCCCCCGGCAAGCAGAACACGGGCGGCATCCACGGCTCGAAGCTCGGCGGCGAGGAGCTGGCGGGCCTGAAGCGGGAGCTCGGTCTCGACCCCGAGGCGTCCTTCCACATCGACGACGACGTGCTGGCGCACACCCGCGCCGTCGCCGAGCACCAGGCCGGCGAGCGCAAGGCGTGGGAGGAGGCGTACACGTCCTGGCGTGCGGCCCGGCCCGAGAGCGCCGCGCTGCTGGACCGCCTCACGAAGCGCGAGCTGCCCGAGGGATGGGCCGGCGAGCTGCCCGAGTTCGCGGCGGACACCGAGAAGGGCCTGGCCACGCGTGCGGCGTCGGGCAAGGTCCTGACCGCCCTGAAGGACGTGCTGCCCGAGCTGTGGGGCGGTTCCGCCGACCTCGCGGGCTCGAACAACACGACGATGGACGGCGAGCCGTCGTTCGTCCCGGCGGAGCACGCCACGAAGAAGTTCCCCGGCAACCCGTACGGCCGCACGCTGCACTTCGGCATCCGCGAGCACAGCATGGGCGCGATCCTCAACGGCATCGTGCTGCACGGCCTGACCCGCCCGTACGGCGGCACGTTCCTCCAGTTCGCGGACTACATGCGCGCGTCGGTCCGCCTGGCGGCCCTCATGGAGATCCCGACGACGTTCGTGTGGACGCACGACTCGATCGGGCTCGGCGAGGACGGCCCCACGCACCAGCCGGTCGAGCACCTCGCGGCGCTGCGCGCCATCCCGCACCTGGACGTCGTGCGCCCCGCGGACGCCAACGAGACCGCGTGGGCCTGGCGCGGCATCCTGGAGAACACGCAGAACCCGTCCGGGATCGTGCTCACCCGCCAGAACGTGCCGACGTTCCCGCGCGGCACGGACGGCTTCGCCGGCGCCGAGGGAACCCTCAAGGGCGGCTACACCCTGCTGGACACCGAGGGCACGCCCGACGTGATCCTCATCGGCACCGGCTCCGAGGTGCAGCTCGCGGTGCGGGCGCGCGAGATCCTCGCCGCGGACGGCGTGCGGGCGCGCGTCGTGTCGATGCCGTCGGTGGAGTGGTTCGCGAAGCAGGACGAGACCTACCGCGAGCAGGTGCTCCCGGCCGCCGTGAAGGCACGCGTGTCGGTCGAGGCCGGTATCGCGCAGGGCTGGCGCGAGTTCGTGGGCGACGCCGGTCGTTCCGTCTCGCTCGAGCACTACGGCGCCTCGGCCGACTACCAGACGCTCTTCACGGAGTACGGCATCACGGCCGAGGCCGTGGCCCAGGCCGCGAAGGACTCGATCGCCGCCGCGGGGGCCTGAGTCGTCCGGACCCCGGGCATCCGAGCGTACGAACGAGAGAGGAGCACGGCACATGACTGAGCAGGCGAACCCCACCAAGCGGCTGTCCGAGGCGGGCGTGGCCATCTGGCTGGACGACCTGTCGCGCGAGCGGCTGGACACCGGCAACCTCGCGGAGCTGATCGGGACCAGGGACGTCGTGGGCGTCACCACGAACCCGACGATCTTCGCCGGCGCGCTGTCCCAGGGCGACGCGTACGACGCCGCCCTCGCCGAGCTGGCCGGGACGGACGTCGAGGCCGCGGTCGAGCGGATCACCACCGACGACGTGCGTGCCGCGGCCGACGTGCTGCGCGGCGTGTACGACCGCTCGGGCACGGTCGACGGCCGGGTGTCCATCGAGGTGGACCCGCGCCTGGCCCGCGACACCGAGGCCACGATCGCGGTCGCGAAGCGCCTGTGGGCCACGGTGGACCGGCCGAACGTCATGATCAAGATCCCGGCCACGGTCGAGGGCCTGCCCGCCATCACCGCGACGCTCGCCGAGGGCATCAGCGTGAACGTCACGCTGATCTTCTCGATCGAGCGGTACAAGGCCGTCATGGACGCGTTCCTCGCAGGCCTGGAGGCGGCGAGGGCGAACGGGCACGACCTGTCCCCCATCGGCTCGGTGGCGTCGTTCTTCGTCTCCCGTGTGGACTCGGAGGTCGACAAGCGCCTCGACGCCGTCGGCTCGGAGGACGCCCTCGCGCTGCGCGGCCAGGCCGCCATCGCGAACGCCCGCCTCGCCTACGCGGCCTACGAGGAGGTCTTCGCCGGTGCGCGCTGGTCCGCCCTCGCGGCCGCGGGGGCCCACCCGCAGCGCCCGCTGTGGGCGTCCACCGGCGTGAAGAACCCGGACTACCGCGACACCATGTACGTGGACGAGCTCGTCGTCGACGGCGTCGTCAACACGATGCCGGAGAAGACCCTGGACGCGTTCGCCGACCACGGCATCGTGCTCGCCGACACGGTCACCGGCACCGCCGGGACCGCGGCGGCGACCATCGCCGCGATCGAGGCCCACGGCATCTCCATGGCCGAGGTCACGCAGCTCCTGGAGGACGAAGGCGTGGTCAAGTTCGAGAAGAGCTGGGACGAGCTGCTGGCCACCACCCAGGCCGGCCTCGACAGCGCGGGCTGACCGCAGGACGCGGCGGGCCCCCGGGCCCGCCGCGCGGCGGCGGCCGTGGGCCGGCGTCGCGATACACACGAACGATCTCGGAGGACGTCGTTGCGACCAGCAAGGATCAGTGCCGAACACAACCCGCTCCGTGACCCCATCGATCTGCGCCTGCCCCGCATCGCGGGACCCTGCGGTCTGGTCATCTTCGGGGTCACGGGCGACCTGTCGCGCAAGAAGCTCATGCCCGCGGTGTACGACCTCGCCAACCGCGGCCTGCTGCCGCCCGGCTTCGCGCTGACGGGCTTCGCCCGCCGGGAGTGGTCGGACCAGGATTTCGCCCAGATCGTGCACGACGCGGTCAAGGAGCACGCGCGCACCCCCTTCCGCGAGGCCACCTGGCGTCAGCTCGCGGAGGGCATCCGGTTCGTCGAGGGCTCCTTCGACGACGACGACGCGTTCGAGCGCCTGCGCGAGACGGTCGAGACCCTGGACGCCGAGCGGGGCACCGGCGGGAACCACGCCTTCTACCTGTCCGTGCCGCCGAGCGCGTTCCCCCTGGTGTGCCGGCAGCTGGCGAAGCACGGGCTGTCGGCCCCCGACACGGACCTGTCCGACGGCGAGGCGTGGCGGCGCGTCGTCATCGAGAAGCCGTTCGGCCACGACCTGGCGAGTGCGCGCGAGCTTGACGCCGTCGTCTCCGAGGTCTTCTCCCCCGACTCGGTGTTCCGCATCGACCACTACCTCGGCAAGGAGACGGTCCAGAACATCCTGGCGCTGCGGTTCGCCAACCAGATGTTCGAGCCGATCTGGAACGCGAACTACGTGGACCACGTGCAGATCACCATGGCCGAGGACATCGGCATCGGCGGCCGCGCGGGCTACTACGACGGGATCGGCGCCGCCCGCGACGTCATCCAGAACCACCTGCTGCAGCTCCTCGCCCTGGTCGCGATGGAGGAGCCGGTCACGTTCGACGCCGCCGAGCTGCGCGCCGAGAAGATCAAGGTGCTGTCGTCGCTGCGGCTGCCGAAGTCGCTGGGCCGGCACACCGCGCGCGGGCAGTACGCGCCGGCGTGGCAGGGCGGCGAGGAGGTCAACGGCTTCCTGCAGGAGGACGGCATCGCGCCGGACTCCACCACGGAGACGTACGCCGCCATCAAGGTGGACGTGGACAACCGCCGCTGGGCGGGCGTCCCGTTCTACCTGCGCAGCGGCAAGCGGCTGGGCCGCCGCGTCACCGAGGTGGCGGTGGTCTTCAAGAAGGCGCCGCACCTGCCGTTCGAGTCGTCCCTCACGTCGGAGCTGGGGAACAACGCCCTGGTGATCCGCGTGCAGCCCGACGAGGGCGTCACGATGCGGTTCGGCGCCAAGGTGCCGGGCACGGCGATGCAGGTGCGCGACGTCACGATGGACTTCGGCTACGGGCACTCGTTCACCGAGTCCTCGCCGGAGGCGTACGAGCGGCTCATCCTCGACGTGCTGCTGGGCGACCCGCCGCTGTTCCCCACGCACCAGGAGGTGGAGCTCTCCTGGAAGGTGCTCGACCCGATCACCGCCTACTGGGCGAAGCAGGGCCAGCCGGAGCAGTACGCGTCCGGGACGTGGGGACCGCCGTCGGCGGACGAGATGCTGGCCCGCGACGGCCGGGCCTGGAGGCGACCGTGATCGTCTCCGGAGCGCGCAGGCACCACCTCGAAGGGCGGGGAGAATGACGTCGCCGGAACGCGAAGGCACCACCTCGAAGGGCGGGGACCGTGATAATTGACATGCCAGGCACCACCACCAACGACGTCAACCGGCGGCTGGTCCGGCTGCGCGACGAGGGCGGCGCCGTCGCCCTGGGCCGCGTGCTGACCCTGGTGGTCCTCGCCGACGAGCAGGACGTCGAGGAGGCGGTGGCCACCACCAACGACGCCAGCCGGGAGCACCCGTGCCGCGTCATCGTCGTGGCGCCCGCCCGCGACGGCGCCGACGCCCGTCTGGACGCCCAGATCCGCGTGGGCGGCGACGCCGGCGCGTCGGAGGTCGTGGTGCTGCGGGCCTCCGGTCCGCTGCTGGAGCGCTGCGACACCCTCGTGATGCCGCTCCTCCTGCCCGACGCCCCCATCGTGGCCTGGTGGCCGCGTGAGGCGCCCGCCGAGCCGGGCGCCGACCCGGTCGGCGCCATGGCGCACCGCCGGATCACCGACACCACCGCCGTCGAGGACCCGGTAGCGATGCTGCACACGCTCCCCGGCGTGTCCCGGCCCGGCGACACCGACCTGGCCTGGGCCCGCGTGACGCTGTGGCGGGCGCTCATCGCCGCCGCCGTCGAGCAGCCCCCGTTCGAGTCCGTGCACGGCGTGCGCGTCGAGGGCGAGGTCCGGCACACGTCGCTGCACCTGCTCGCGGCCTGGCTCGGCGAGCGTCTCGGCGCGCCCGCCACGGTCGCGCCCGTCGCGGGCGCCGAGGCGATCACCCGGGTCGTCCTGGAGCGCAAGGACGGCGACATCGTGCTGGACCGGCCCGACGGCCGGGTCGTCACGATCACCCAGCCCGGCAAGCCGGAGCGGCGTATCTCGCTGCCGATCCGCAAGCTCAACGAGGCCCTCATCGAGGAGCTGCGCCGCCTCGACCCCGACGAGGTCTACGAACAGGTCCTGGCCAAGGGCCTGCCCCTGGTCCGGGTGGAGAGCGCGGCATGAGCGACGGCCCGGGGACGACGCCGGTCGCGGCGCGGGCCGGTGCGCCGCCGGCCGCGCGGCTCGTCGTCGTGCACCCCGACGCCGGCGTCCTGGCCGAGGCGGCGGCCGCGCGACTGCTCACCCGCATCCTCGACGTGCAGTCGGTGCGCTCACCGGTGCACGTCGTGCTCACGGGCGGCACCGTCGGCATCCGCACGCTCGCGCGTGCCGCCGTGTCGCCGCTCGTCACGGCCGTGGACTGGAGCGGCGTACACCTGTGGTGGGGCGACGAGCGGTTCCTGCCCGACGGCGACCCGGACCGCAACGAGACCCAGGCCCGCGAGGCGCTGCTCGACGCGCTGGTCGCCGGCCACGGGCTGCCGGGCGAGAACGTGCACGCCATGCCGGGCCCGTCCGCCGTCGGCTCACCCGAGGAGGGCGCCGCCGCGTACGCGGCGGAGCTGGCGCGGTTCGCGGGTGACGGGACGACGTCGGACGCCGTGGCCGGGGCGGCTGCGGCCGGGGCGGAGCCGGGCGCGGGCTCAGGCTCGTCGACGGGAGTCGTCGTGCCCGCGTTCGACGTGCTGCTTCTGGGTATGGGACCGGACGGGCATGTCGCCTCGTTGTTCCCGGGACACGAAGGGCTGGCCGCCGGGGGCGTCGCGGTGGGCGTGCACAACTCTCCCAAGCCCCCGCCGGAGCGCGTCTCGCTGACGTTCGATGCCATCCGCGCGGCGCGCGAGGTCTGGATCGTCGCGGCGGGCGCGGAGAAGGCGGCCCAGGCCGCGGCGGCGCTGGGCACGACGACGGACGGTGTCCCGGGCGCGGTGACCGACGTCCCGGCTGCCGGCGCCGTGGGCCGGTCCCGCACCCTCTGGCTCCTGGACGCCGCGGCGGCCGGAGGGTAGGCAGGCAGCGGCCGTCACGATCGAGCACGAGACCGAGGCAAGGTCCACGCGTGGACCTTGCCTCGGCGCGTCGGTGTGTTGCGTCAGCTCGGTGTGTCGCCTCAGCTCGCGATGCGGCCGCGGCGGGTGTGGAGCGCTTCCAGTGCCTCGGCGAGGAGAGCCGCTCCGTCCTCCTCCGAGCGGCGTTCCTTCACGTAGGCCAGGTGCGTCTTGTACGGCTCGTTCCTGACCGGCGACGGCGGGTTCGCCGGGTCCATCCCCGCCGGATACCCGCACTGCGGGCAGTCCCAGTGCACCGGCGCCTCCACGTCCTCACCGACGGAGAAGCTCGGTGCCGTCTCGTGCCCGTTCGCACACCAGTAGGAGACCCGCACACGGGGGGCAGCCTCGCCCCGCTCGGTCTCGCCCATGGGGCCGGCGCCTACCCGGCTACCCCTGATCGCATGCCCGCCAGATGCCACGTTCCTCGTCCCCTCCGTGAGGTTGGGTGGCCGACCGCCCGCGCGTCGTAACCGCTCGGGTCAGCTGACCTTCTGAACCAGGCCGAGCAGCACGATGACCACGGTCCACACGAGCGCGAAGGCGATCGTGATGCGGTTCAGGTTGCGCTCGGCGACGCCGGAGGACCCGGCGCCCATGGAGATACCGCCACCGAACATGTCGGAGAGACCGCCACCCCTGCCCTTGTGAAGCAGGACGAGCATGGTCAGGAAGGCACTGCTGAGCACCAGCAGAACCTGCAGGATGATGCGGAGCACGTCCACGAAAACTTCACGTCCTCATCGGTCGGTGTGCCGGAGATCACTCCGGCGGCGGATCGGGATCAAGGGTAAGCGAGGGTTACCCCGGAGAACGAACCCCCAGGTCAGAAAGCTGAACTGGGGGGTCGTTCACCGGCTCCGAGTCTCTCATACGACGACTGGCGGTCGCACGAGCCGACTGTGGAGTGTCGGTGGGTGTCGTCACACGGTCACGTGCGACTGGTAGCGCACGATCTTGCCGAACTCCTCCGGGTCCAGGCTGGCGCCGCCCACGAGCGCGCCGTCGATGTCGGGCTGCGCCATGATCTGCGCGACGTTGCCCGACTTCACCGAGCCGCCGTACAGGACGCGCACCGCGCCCGCGAGTCCGGCGTCGTACAGCTCGGCGAGGCGTGCGCGGATCGCGCCGCAGACCTCCTGCGCGTCCTGGGGCGTGGCGACCTCACCCGTGCCGATCGCCCAGACCGGCTCGTACGCGATGACCACCTTCGCGACCTGCTCGGCCGACAGGCCGTTCAGCGCGGCGTCGACCTGCGCGAGCGTGTACGAGACCTGGGCTCCGGAGTGCCGCACGTCCAGGCCCTCCCCCACGCACAGGATCGGCGACAGGCCGTTCTTCAGGGCGGCGGCCGTCTTGGCGGCCACCAGCTCGTCGGACTCGGCGTGGTGCTGCCGGCGCTCCGAGTGGCCCACGGCCACGTAGCTGCAGCCGAGCCTGGCCAGCATCGGGCCGGAGATCTCGCCCGTGAACGCGCCGGACTCGTGCTGCGACAGGTCCTGGCCGCCGTAGCGGATGTCGAGCTTGTCCGCGTCGACCAGCGTCTGCACGGAACGCAGGTCCGTGAACGGCGGGAGCACCGCCACCTCGACCGAGCCGTAGTCGTGCTTGGCGTCCTTCAGCGTCCACGCCAGCTTCTGGACCGTGCTGATCGCCTGCTGGTGGTCCAGGTTCATCTTCCAGTTGCCCGCCATGAGCGGCGTGCGGTTCTCTGCCATGATTCCTCTTCCGCGTTGTTCGATCGGGCCGGCGTCGTTCGATCAGGCCAGGACCGTCAGGCCCGGCAGTTCCTTGCCCTCGAGCAGTTCGAGGCTCGCGCCGCCGCCCGTGGAGATGTGGCTGAAGCCCGCCTCGTCGAAGCCGAGCGCGCGCACGGCCGCCGCGGAGTCACCGCCACCCACGATGGAGAACGCGCCCTTCGCGGTCGCGTCCACGATCCCCTGCGCCACGGTCCGGGTGCCGGCCGCGTAGTCGGCACGCTCGAACACGCCCATGGGGCCGTTCCAGGCGATGGTCCGGGTGTCGGCCAGCTTCGCGGCGAAGAGCTCGCCCGACGCCGGACCGATGTCGAGGCCGATCTTGTCCGCCGGGATGGCATCCGCGGGCACGACGCCGGCCGGGGCCGGGGCGTCGAAGGCGTCCGCGACGACGATGTCGACCGGCAGCACGATCTCCACGCCGTTCTCCTCGGCGGTGGCCAGGTAACCCTTGACGGCGTCGATCTGGTCCTTCTCCAGCAGCGAGGTCCCGACCTCCAGGCCCTTGGCCGCGAGGAACGTGAAGACCATTCCGCCGCCGATGAGCAGGCGGTCCGCCTTGGTGAGCAGGTTGGCGATCACGCCGAGCTTGTCGCTCACCTTCGAGCCGCCGAGCACGACGGCGTACGGGCGCTCCGGGTCGCCCGTCGCGCGGGACAGGGACTCGACCTCCTTCAGCACCAGCTCGCCGGCCGCGGCCGGGAGGATCTGCGCGACGTCGTACACGGACGCCTGCTTGCGGTGCACGACGCCGAACCCGTCGGACACGAACGCGTCCGCGAGCGCGGCGAGCTCGCCGGCGAGGGCGGCGCGCTCGGCGTCGTCCTTGGAGGTCTCGCGCGCGTCGAAGCGGACGTTCTCCAGCAGGGCGACCTGGCCGTCGGCGAGGTCGCCGACGACCTTCCGCGCGGACGGCCCGGTGACGTCCTCGGCGAGGGCCACGTCGGCGCCGAGCAGTTCGCCCAGGCGCGCGGCGACCGGCGCGAGGGAGAACTCGGGCTTCGGCTCGCCCTTGGGCCGGCCGAGGTGGGCGGTCACGACGACGCGGGCGCCGGCGTCGGCCAGCCGCCGCAGGGTGGGCAGCGCGGCGCGGATGCGGCCGTCGTCCGTGATGGTGGTGCCGTCGAGCGGCACGTTGAAGTCGGAGCGGACGAGCACGCGCTTGCCGCGCAGGTCGCCCAGGGAGTCGATGGTCTTCATGGTGCTCAGAGCCCTTCTGGCAGTGCGGGTGTGCCCTACGGCGGTGCGAGGGGTCTCGCCGGACAGAACGCGACCCCGGAGGCCGCCACGGCCGGGGCCGGGCCGGCCGGGACCGTTCGGTCCCGGCGAGCCCTGCCTCCGGCCCGCGCTGCGGCCGCCCGGGGTCAGGCGTCGGTCAGAGCTTCTCGCCGACGAAGGTCGTCAGGGCGACGAGGCTGTTGCTGTAGCCCCACTCGTTGTCGTACCAGGAGACGACCTTGACCTGGTCGCCGATCACCTTCGTGAGCTTCGAGTCGAAGATGCTCTGGTGCGGGTCGGTGACGATGTCGCTCGAGACGATCTCGTCCTCGACGTAGGACAGGACGCCCTTGAGCGTGCCCTCGGCGGCGGCCTTCACGGCAGCGTTGACCTCGTCCACCGTGACCTCCTTGGAGGCGGTGAAGGTGAGGTCGGTGGCCGAGCCGGTGATGGTCGGCACACGCAGGGCGTAGCCGTCCAGCTTGCCCTTGAGCTCCGGGAGCACCAGGGACACGGCCTTGGCGGCACCGGTCGAGGTCGGCACGATGTTCGTCGCGGCCGCGCGGGCGCGGCGCAGGTCCTTGTGCGGGCCGTCCTGCAGGTTCTGGTCGCCGGTGTAGGCGTGGATCGTGGTCATGAGGCCACGCTCGATGCCGATCGAGTCGTTCAGGGCCTTCGCCAGCGGGGCGAGGCAGTTCGTGGTGCACGAGGCGTTCGAGACGATGTGGTGCGACGCGGGGTCGTACAGCTCGTTGTTCACGCCCATGACGAACGTGGCGTCCTCGTTCTTGGCCGGGGCCGAGATGATGACCTTCTTCGCGCCGCCGTCGATGTGCGCCTTGGCCTTCGTCGCGTCCGTGAAGAAGCCCGTGGACTCGATGACGATGTCCGCGCCCAGCTCGCCCCAGGGGAGGTTCGCCGGGTCGCGCTCGGCCATCGCCTTGATCGGCTTGCCGTCGACGATGATGTTCTCGTCGTCGAAGTCGACGTCCAGCGGGAACCGGCCCAGCACGGTGTCGTACTTGAGCAGGTGAGCGAGTGTCTTGTTGTCGGTCAGGTCGTTGACGCCCACGACCTCGATGTCCGCTCCCGACGCGATGAGCGCGCGGTAGAAGTTACGTCCGATACGGCCGAAGCCGTTGATGCCGACGCGGATGGTCACGATGCCCTCCTCAGGCGCGCCGGCGTTCCCGACGCACACGGTTCGAATTCCTTGCGGGCTCCACCGCGCCCTGCCTGGATGGGGCTTGACGGGCGGTGCCGTTGTCCAGTGGTCAGCGCAAAGCCGCTGCTTGGCGGCGCCCTCCACGAGGGCAGGTGGTGACCTGAGCCGAAACGTGGAGGTCACACCGTCGTCACCTGACGCGACCGAGCCTATACCCGATGTGGGGACGGGCGTGACCCGAGCCGGACTACCTGAGACGCGCTGTTTTGTCGGATCTCACAGATCGGCTGGTCCCGGGGATCCGCGCCCTGACGGAAGGCGCTTGCCGCGGGATCCGGAGGACGCCCGGGAGGCCGGGACGCGTCGTTCAGATGTCCAGGAGGTCCGGGCTCAGGCCGGCCTCCGTGTCCGGGATGCCGAGCTCGGCCGCGCGCTTGTCGGCGGTCGACAGCAGGCGGCGGATCCGGCCCGCCACCGCGTCCTTGGACAGCTGCGGGTCGGCGAGCCTGCCGAGCTCCTCGAGGGACGCCTGCTTGTGCGCGAGCCGCAGCTCGCCGGCCTGCCTCAGGTGGTCCGGCACCTCGTCGCCGAGAATCTCGAAGGCGCGCTGCACGCGCGCGCCGGCGGCGACCGCGGCCCTGGCCGAGCGGCGCAGGTTGGCGTCGTCGAAGTTCGCGAGGCGGTTCGCCGTGCCGCGCACCTCGCGCCGCGCACGCCGCTCCTCCCACACCTTGAGCGTCTCGGGCGCGCCGATCCGGCGCAGCATCGTGGCGATGGCGTCGCCGTCCCGGACCACCACCCGGTCGACGCCGCGCACCTCGCGCGACTTGGCCGGCACACCCAGCCGCCGCGCCGCGCCGACCAGGGCGAGGGCCGCCTCCGGCCCCGGGCTGGTGACCTCCAGCGACATGGACCGGCCCGGCTCGGTCAGCGACCCGTGCGCCAGGAACGCGCCCCGCCACACCGACTCGGCCTCGGCCACGCCCGACGACACCACCTCCGGCGCCAGGCCGCGCACCGGCCGCCCCCGCGCGTCGAGCAGGCCCGTCTGCCGGGCCAGCGACTCGCCGTCGCGCACCACCCGGACCACGAACCGCGACGACTTCCGGATACCGCCGGCCTGGACCACGATCAGCTCGCTGGCGTGCCCGTACAGCTCCTGGATCGCCTGGCGCAGCCTGGTCGCGGCCGACTCGTTGTCGAGCTCCGCCTCGATCACCACCCGGCCCGAGATGATGTGCAGCCCACCGGAGAACCGCAGCGTCGCGGACACCTCGGCCTTACGGCACGACGTCTTCGCCACCCGCACGCGTGCGAGCTCCTCCTTGACCTGTCCCGTGAGCGCCATGGCCGCCATCCTGCCACGGACAGGCGTACTTGCCACGAGGAGAATCGCGGAGGACCGCGTGAAATGTCCCGGCGTGTTGGAGGTCTCGTCCGGAGCCGCCGCATGCGGCGCCTACACGTCCCCGAAGACGTCCTCGAACACGTCCCGGTATGCCGCAGCCAGCCGCAGCGCGTCGTGGCGCGCCGTGCCGTCGCCACGTCGCACCTGCCGCATCAGCAGGCCGGCGCCCATCCGTGCGGCGGCATCCTGCAGTTCCGACACGTCCTCGACCGCCGACGGGTCCGCCACCACGGCATCGATCCGCAGCCCGGGCGCGTGCTTGTGCAGGGCCTCCAGGTGGTCGACGGCGGTCAGTCCCGCCGTCTCCCCGCCGTCCGCCGACAGGTTGAGCGTCACGCACTTGCGTGCCGTCGTGTCGTGCA
Source organism: Myceligenerans halotolerans (assembly GCF_054782975.1). Lineage (NCBI taxonomy): Bacteria > Bacillati > Actinomycetota > Actinomycetes > Micrococcales > Promicromonosporaceae > Myceligenerans > Myceligenerans halotolerans. The sequence continues at coordinate 107,127 of NZ_BAAGRL010000010.1, read as the reverse complement.
GCGCCCGCGCCAGGTCCGGCACCAGCAGATGCACCAGCACCGACGAGTACCAGGAGCCCGGCCCCAGCACGATCCAGTCCGCCTCCATCACCGCCTCGACCGCCTCGCTGCTCGCCGGCGGGTCCGACGGCAGGAGCCGGAGCTGCTCGATGCGGCCGTCCGTGACCGCCACGCGGCTCTGCCCCACCACGGTCTCGACGGCGGGCCGGCCCGGCCCGGTCTCGTGCGGCTCCCGTCGCACGTCCGCCTCCACGACGAGGGGCACGGACGCCATCGGCAGCACCCGCCCCCGCGCGCCGAGCAGCTTGCCCACCCAGTCCAGCCCCGCCACCGGGTCGCCGAGCAGTTCCCACAGCGCCACGATGAGCAGGTTGCCCACCGCGTGGTTGTCCAGGTCGCCGTCGGACCGGAACCGGTGCTGCAGCATGGCGCTCCAGGTCCTGCCCCACTCGGAGTCGTCGCACAGCGCCGCCAGCGCCATGCGCAGGTCGCCCGGCGGCAGGACCGAGAGCTCGTCGCGCAGCCGCCCGGAGGACCCGCCGTCGTCGGCCACCGTGACGACGGCGGTGAGCCGGTCGGACATGAGACGCAGGGCGGACAGCGAGGCCGACAGGCCGTGTCCCCCACCGAGTGCCACGACCGCCGGGTTCTTGCTCCACTCTGGCCTCATCAGCACCTTCCCGCGCTCTTACTCACGTCCGAGGTCACGTGCCGAGACCCGCACGCGGTGCCCGGACGCGCGCAGGCGTTCCGCGACGGCATCGGCCATCGCGACCGAGCGGTGCTTGCCGCCCGTGCAGCCCACGGCGATCGTCGCGTAGCGCTTCTCCTCCTCGAGGTAGCCCGCGAGGACGGGTTCGAGGGCCGAGACGTACCGGTCCACGAACTCGGCCGCTCCGGGCCGGGCGAGCACGTAGTCCCGCACCGGAGCATCATGGCCGGTCAGATGGCGCAGCTCGGTGATCCAGTAGGGGTTGGCCAGGAACCGTACGTCCACCACGTGGTCCGCGTCCAGCGGGATGCCGTATTTGAATCCGAACGAGAGCAGTGTGATGCGCAGCGTCTCCTGCGCGGGGTCGGCGATGGACCGCCGGATCTCGCGGGACAGGTCGTGCACGGACAGGTCGGAGGTGTCGATGGCGATGTCGGCGCGTTCCTTGATCGTGGCCAGGAGGGAACGCTCGGCGCTGATGCCGTCGAGGATCCGGCCGTCCCCCTGCAACGGGTGCGGACGGCGGACCTGCTCGAAACGCCGCACCAGCACCTCGTCCGACGCCTCGAGGAACAGGATCCGGTACGCGACGTCGCGCTCGCTCATGTGCGCGAGCACCTTGTCGAGCTCGCTGAAGAACTCCCGGCCGCGGACGTCGACGACCGCCGCGACGCAGTCGATCGTCGACCCCTTGCTCATCAGGTCCACCAGCGGGACGAGCATCATCGGCGGCAGGTTGTCCACCACGTACCAGCCGAGGTCCTCCACGACGGCGGCGGCGTGCGACCTGCCGGCACCGGACATGCCGGTGATGATGAGGACTTCGGGCTGGGGATCGACGGGCGCGGGGTCCGCATCCGCGTCGATCGCCGCGATGCCCGACGGTGCGGTCGTCGGGGACGGTTCGTTCATGTTGCCCAGCATGCCAGTCCGGGCGCCGCTACCGCCGCTCCGCCTCGCCGGACGAGACCGCGCCGCCCCGTGCGCCCTCCTCCCCGCCGTCCGGTGTGCCGGCGGCCGGGGCCAGCGCCCGCACGACGGCGGCCGCCGTCGCCTCACCCATGCCCCGCACGGTCGCGATCTCCTCGGCACTGGCGGCGCGCAGCTTCTTGACCGAGCCGAAGTGGGCCAGGAGGGCCTTCTTGCGGGCGGGACCGAGCCCGGGAACGTCGTCGAGCACGGACGCGACCATGCCTTTGCTGCGCCGCTTGCGGTGCGCCTGGATCGCGAACCTGTGGGCCTCGTCGCGGACGCGCTGGAGCAGGTAGAGGCCCTCGGACGAGCGCCGCAGGATGACGGGGTAGTCGTCGCCGGGGACCCACACCTCCTCGAGCCGCTTCGCGAGACCGCACAGCGCGACGTCGGTGACACCGAGCTCGGCCAGTGCGCGCGCGGCGGCGGCGACCTGGGGCGGGCCGCCGTCGACCACGACGAGGCTCGGGGGGTAGGCGAACCGCTTCGCGTCCTCGGGGCTCGCGGCGTCCTCGGGGTCGACCTCACCGGACGCGAGCTCGACGTCGCCGGCCTTGAGACGGTCGGAGAGGTAGCGCCTGAAGCGCCGGGTGATGACCTCGTGCATGGCGGCGGTGTCGTCCCGCGCGCCGTCGCCGTCGGGCCCGCGGACGCTGAACGTGCGGTACTCGCTCTTGCGGGGCAGGCCGTCCTCGAACACGACCATGGACGCCGACTGGTAGGTGCCGCCGGTGTGGGAGACGTCGTAGCACTCGATGCGCAGCGGGGCGCTGTCCAGGTCGAGCGCCTCCTGGATCTCCTGGAGCGCCTGGCTGCGCGTGGTGAGGTCGCCGGCGCGGCGCGTCTTGTGCAGCACCAGGGAGTGCTCGGCGTTCCGCAGGACGGTTGCGGCGAGTTCCTTCTTGTCGCCGCGCTGCGGCACCCGCAGATCGACACGCGCGCCGCGCAGCTCGGTCAGCCATGCCGTGACCTGGCCGGGGTCCGGCGGCAGGACGGGGACCAGGACCTCGCGCGGCACGGCGTCGCGCGCCGCGTCGCGGTCCGCGACGTCGCCGTCCGTCCGGCCCTGCCGCGCACGCGGACCGTCGCCCGGCCCGTCCTCTCCGCCACGTGCACCGTCGCCGGAAGCCGCGTCGCCGAGCTCCGCGACGGCGCCGTAGACCTGCTGCAGGAGATGCTCCACTAGCTCCGCGTCGGTGATGTCCTCGACCTTCTCCACGATCCAGCCCCGCTGACCGCGGATGCGCCCGCCGCGCACGTGGAACACCTGCACCGCCGCCTCCAGCTCGTCCCCGGCCAGCGCGAAGACGTCCGCGTCGGTGCCGTCGCCGAGCACCACGGCGTTCTTCTCGGTGGCGCGGCGCAGCGCCTCGATGTCGTCGCGCAGTCTGGCGGCCCGCTCGTACTCCATGGCCTCGGCGGCCTCGGTCATCTGGTTCGTCAGCCGCTTCTCGAACCGCTTGGTCTCGCCGGACATGAAGTCGCAGAAGTCGAGCGCCAGGTCGCGATGGTCCTCGGGACTGATCCGCCCCACGCACGGCGCCGAGCACTTGTCGATGTAGCCGAGCAGGCAGGGCCGTCCCGACCGGGCGGCACGCCGGTAGACGCCGGCCGAGCACGTGCGGATGGGGAACACCCGCAGCACCTGGTCCAGCGTCTCGCGGATCGCCCAGGCGTGACCGTACGGACCGAAGTACCGCGTGCCCTTGCGCTTGGCCCCGCGCATCACCTGCGCGCGGGGAATCTCCTCACCCAGCGTGACCGCCAGGTACGGGTACGACTTGTCGTCCCGGTACTTCACGTTGAACCGCGGATCGTACTGCTGGATCCACGTGTACTCGAGCGCGAGCGCCTCCACCTCCGTGCTCACGACCGTCCACTCGACCGACGCCGCGGTGGTCACCATGGTGCGCGTGCGGTGGTGGAGGTTCGCGAGATCCTGGAAGTAGCTCGACAGGCGCTGGCGCAGGTTCTTCGCCTTGCCGACGTAGATCACGCGCCCGTGCTCGTCACGGAAGCGGTACACGCCCGGGGACGTCGGGATCTCGCCGGGCTTGGGACGGTAGGTGGCCGGATCTGCCATGCCCTGAACACTAGGCCAGGTGTCTGACAGTGTTCTCCCGGCCGGGACCGGCCGGGCCGACGCGTCCTACGCCGCGGCTCTCGCGAGCGGGGCCGGTGCGGATGAGGACCAGGCACGGCAGCTCGGCCCTCATCCGAGGGGTGGATCAGCCGTCGATCGTGTCGGCGATCGCGGGGACGAGGTGATCGAGGGCGTAGGAGATCGACGGCGGCGTGTTGAGTGTGATCGACCATCGGTCCGCGTCGGAGAACGACACGAACCGAGCGTCGAACTGCTCGAACAGTGCGTTCGTCGCGACGGGATCGTCCTGGGGTGCCGCGGTGACGAAGACGACGACGTCGCCGTCGACCAGCCCGACCTCCTCCGGCGATAGCTCCAGGTAGATCGAGTCGGTCCCTGATGTCTCCTCGACGGCGTCGGGAAGGACGAGGCCGAGCGACGCGAGGAACTCGCCCCGGCCGTCGGCCGTGTTGTATGCGTAGTACACGCCGTCACCCGGCAGGACGACGACACCCGTCTCCCCCTCGAGCCCGGGGTATGCCTCGCGCGTCGCGGCGAGCTGCGCGTTCAGGTCGTCGAGCAGTTGCTCCCCCTCGGCCGGCCGGCCGAGCGAGGCGGCGATCTGCCGGGTTGCCGCGTCGCGCCCGATCCGCCAGGCGGACTCCTCCCCGGCGGGGTGGACGACGGTCGGAGCGATGGCGGAGAGCAGGCCGTAGACATCCTCGTCGAGGCGGTGGCCCTGGACGGAGAGGATCAGGTCGGGCTCGAGAGCGGCGACCCGCTCAAGGTCCAGCTCGGCCTCCGGGCCGAGATACTCGGGGCGGGCGCCGTCGACGAGTTCCTCCGCCCACGGCATGAGCTCATCGGTCATGGCGCCTGGTGCGTAGTAGCCGACGGGCGTGACGCCGAGGGCGAGCGCGTTGTCGAGATCGCCCCAGCCGATCGTTACTACGCGCGCCGGTTCGGCGTCGATCGTCGTCTCGCCGAAGGCGTGCTCGATGGCGGTGGGGAATGCCGCGGCGATGCCCGCGGTCGTCGCGGACGGGCCCGCGTCGGGGACGCCGTTCGTCCCGCCGGAGCAGGCGGTCAAGGTCGCGGCGACGACGAGGGCGACTGCCGCGAGGCCGCGGCGTGCATGCAGTGTGATTCTCACGAGGGATCCTTCGGGTTGGGCGTGCCCCAAGTAAGTAAGGACAGGCTTACCTTAAGGGCCTCCCGTGCGACGTCGCTGTCGCGGATCGGACACGAGGTGCCGGGAAACGGTCAGAGCCGCGCGAGGGACGCCTGCCCGGTCGGCCCTACTTCGGACGGCGTCCGGCCGGTCACGGTACGAAACGCCGCCACGAAGGCACTTGTCGACAGGTAGCCGACCAGCCATGCGGTCGCCGTCACGGACTCGCCGTCGGCGAGGAGTGCCTGGGCATCCCTGATCCGCAGGAGGCGGCGCCACTGACCGAACGTCATCCCGACGGACGCGGTCATCGCGCGAGTGACGGTCCGGGCGCTCAGCCGCAGTGTCGCAGCCCATTCCTCGAGCGAACGCGGGTCGGTGCAGTCGTCGAGGAGGGTGGTCACCATCGGCTCGAGCCGCGGGTCATCGGGAACGGGCACCGCGATCAAGGGCTCGCGTGCGGGCCTCATGAGTTCGACGCAGGCGTCCTGCAGCCGCAACTGCGCGGTGAGGTCCAGCCGTTCGCGGTTCATGTGGACCAGGAGCTCGCGCAGTGCGGGCACCACCGTCGTACCCCCGGTCACGGACGGCTGGAAACGTTCCACGTCATCGCGCAGGTAGGTAATGCCGAATCGCGCCGCGCCGCGTGTGGACACGGCATGGGAATCCCCCGCACGGAACCAGGCGCCCTGCCCGGGGTACACGTGCCACACGCTTCCGGATGCCTGCACCGTGAGGACACCGGAAACCGGCCACACCAGCTGGTGCTCGCGCTCGTGCTCGTGGCGGCCCCACCCCGTCGCGCTCTCCGCCTCGAACATGATGCTGCCGAACAAGTACGGGTCGGGCACGATCCTCGGCCGGTCGGAGGGCATCTCCGTCTGCGCCGGGTCCGCTCGGCGGGTCACGAACCTCGCCCTGCGGGGCGCCTGCCGTGCATCGATCGCCACACCGCCTCCCTCGCGCCAGGCCGCAGCCGATCCGACGATCGTAGCCGCGAGATGCTCCCACGGGGCCCGTGATGCGTGCACACGGGCCCCACCGGCACTACTCGGCGGGTTCGATGAAGGACGTCTCGATGTCGTCGAGGATCTTCCCGAGGCCGACGGGGTCGGAGGAGTTCCACACCCCGGAGTTCACCCAGTGCACGCGACCGGCCTCGACGGCCGGCAGCGTGGGCCACAGGGGCGAGGAGATGAACTCCTCCCGCTCCGCGGCGGCGTTGTCGTCGACGTACACGAAGATCGTGTCGGCGGCCTCCAGCAGGTCGAGGTTCTCCTCGCTGAGCTCGATGCGGAACATGCTGGGATCCCGCTGGCCCTCCGGCTGAGCGACCCCGAGGGCGCGGAAGACGATGCTCTCACCGGTGCCGACCCGGATGGAGTAGTTGCCGCCGTCGCTCAGCCGGACCGCCGAGACCGGCTTGCCGGAGAGGCCGGCGGCCTCGACGCGGTCGGCGAGGCCGGCCATGCGCTCCTCCAGGTTCGCGAGCAGTCGTTCGCCCTCTTCGGCCTTTCCGAGTGCGCCGGCGACCTCGGTCACGCCGTTGCGCACGTCGTCGAGCGAGACCCCGTCGTCATAGGCGAAGCCGAAGGTCGGCACGCCGCTGGCGGTCGCCTGATCGTAGGTCTGCTTGTTCCATGCCTCGTCGCCCTCGCCGGTGTAGCCGGCGGCGACGACGATCAGGTCCGGTTCCTGCGCGAGCGCTGCCTCGAGATCAGGCTCGAACCCGCCTCCCGCGCCGGCGATGTTGACGATGCCGTCGGCCTGGCCGCCGAGATGTTCGGGGATGGAGTTCGGGTTGAAGGACGCGGCGACGGGCTGCACGCCGAGGGCGAGCATGAGGTTCAGGCTCACGGGGTCGGCGGCGACGACGCGTTGCGGATCGGCGGGGATCTCGACCGTGCCGAAGTAGTCCTCGATCTCGTGGGTGGTCGGCGTGGCGGCGCCGGTGGCGGCGGGCTCGCCGCCACCGGCGCAGGCGGACAGCGCCAGGGTCACGGCCAGTGCCACGGCGGCGGGCGCGGGCCCGCGTCGTCGGGTGTCGAGGAGTGTCATGAGATGTTCCTTGGCTTTCGTGTCTTGGTAGCGGGCGCCGGCGCTGCGGTGGCGGAGCGCCCCGCTGCCGCGCGACGGCCGATCGGCCAGCGCCGTCGGGCACAGCGTGGGTTGTGCGACGCCCAGCGCCTTTGTCCGCGCCTTCCGGCCGGCGACCGGCGCCACGCCCCGTGCCTACGTCGCGGCCCTGCCGGACGCGGCTGTCATCACCGGGACCGACAGGCCGCAGTTCGACGCGATCGACTCCTGATATCGATGCCTGATCAGGCCGTGGCGGGGACGAAGGTCTCGGTGTTCATCTCACGCACCCATGCACCCTTGACGGCGCGCCACTGCTCGTCCTCGTATCCGCGGCGCCAGTACGGCGAGCACGAGAGGTGGTCGAGGCCGACGACGCCCTCCGCGAGCAGGAACCGGCGAACTGCCCGGACGGCGACGGCCTCGCCGTGCACGAAGGCGGTGACAACCCCCTCGGGGCGGGGCAGGCCGGCGACGGCGTCGGCGAGCAGGTGGTCGAGGTCGGCTCGCCCCGCGCGGTGCACCCAGTGCACGTCCAGCACGCCCGGTGAGGTCAGCTCGATCTCGCCGGCCCTGTCCGCGACCTCCACGACAACCGTCACCGGCTTACCGGGTGGGACGGACTCCGCGCAGACCGCGATCGCGGGCAGCGCGCTCTCGTCACCGACGAACAGGTAGGAGTCCGCCTCAGGGTGCGGCACATAACCGCCGGCGGGACCGCGGAACTGCAGCCGGTCACCGGGCCGGGCCCGCAACGCCCACCTGCCCGCGTACCCGACGTCGCCGTGGGCCGCGATGTCGAGCGTCAGCTCGCGGCGTGCCGCGTCCCAGGCTCGCACGGTGATCCGGCGCGGGAACGGCCGCTGCTCGCGGGACAGCCCCCGCACCGCGTCGCCGTCGAACGGCACGCCGTACGACGCTTCGTCGGGCAGGAAGAAGCAGTTGACGTAGGCGTCGGAGCACTCCGACGGCTCGAACCCGTCGAGCCCGCTGCCGCCGAGCACCACCCTCACCAGCTGTGGGCTGAGCAGCTGGGTCGTCACGACCTCTCCGTACACGCTTACTCCTCGTCCGGCTCAGCTCGCTGAGCGCTTCGTCGACGCCGTCGGCGGCCTCTCCCGCCAGACGAACGCACCACATACACATGACGGCACTTGTTTAGGCCAGCCTAACCTATATTCCTGATCCGCCTGGCGGCCAGGGCGATTCGAGGTCGCGCAGGGGTCGCGGCGGACCGCTTCAGTGTTGTTCGACCGGAGCGGTACGCCGTGTCCCCAGTGGCACGATCAGCGGGCGTCCGGATGCCGGGTCCACCAGCACCTGGCTCTCCAGGCCGAAGACGTCACGGAGCAGTTCGACGGTCACGAGATCCTCTGGTGCGCCCTGTGCGACGATCGCGCCGTCGCGCATCACGATCAGGTGGTCGCTGTAGCGGACGGCGAGGTTCAGGTCGTGCAGCACCATCACCACCGTCCGGCCCAGTTCGGACTGCAGTGTGTCGACGAGGTCCAGCACCTCCACCTGGTGTGCGAGGTCAAGGTAGGTGGTCGGTTCGTCCAGGAGGAGGATGTCGGTCTCCTGTGCCAGGGCCATCGAGATCCATGCCCGCTGCCGCTGGCCGCCCGACAGCTCGTCGACCGGGCGGCCCGCGAGGGCCTGCATGCCGGTCAGGCGCAGGGCGGCCTCCACCTCCGACTCGTCGTCCCCGGACCACTGCCGCCACCATGCCTGATGGGGATGGCGGCCCTTGGCCACGAGATCCGCCACCGCAAGGCCTTCGGGCGCGACCGGTGACTGCGGGAGCATTCCGAGCACCTTGGCGACGTCGCGGGTACGCATCGAGGTGATGGCTTTGCCGTCCAGGAGGACCTGACCGGACCTCGGCCGCAGCAGCCGCGCGATCGCCCGCAGCAGTGTGGACTTGCCGCAGCCGTTGGGCCCGATGATCGTGGTGATCGCACCGTCCGGGATCGCGGTGGTGAGGCCTTCGACCACCAGGCGGTCGCCGTACCCCAGGGTGAGGTCATGCGCGGACAGATCATGCGACGTCATCGGGAAAGCCTTCGGTTCGTGCGGATGATCAGATACATCAGGAACGGGCCGCCGATCGCGGTGGTGATCACACCGACCGGCAGTTCCACCGGCAGCAGGACGCGGGCGATGTAGTCGCCACCCACCACCAGGACCGCGCCCGTCGCCCCGGAGGCAAGCATCGGGGGCCCCGCCGTGTCGGCGAGGCGCAGGGCGAGCTGAGGTGCGACGAAGGCGACGAAGCCGATCGGGCCGGCGGCGGTGACGCACATCGCGGCCAGCAGCACCGACGCGATCAGCAGCACCGCCTGGCTCAACTGGACCCGTACCCCGAGGGCGCGCGCCGTCTCCTCGCCGAGCTTCAGCGCGGACAGCGAGAATGTCGATACCAGCGCGATGGCGCCGATCACGCCGACCGCGAGGGCCGCGGTCCAGACGTGGGTCCAGTCGCGGGCGTTCAGGGAGCCGTTGAGCCACACGGTCGCGCGTGAGACCTCCCCGATGTCGCCGACGACGAGCATCCAGGTGATGAGCGCCATGAGAACGGCGTTGACGGCGATCCCCACCAGGATCAGCCGATACCCCTCGACACCGCGGCGCCAGGCGAGCAGATAGATCACGGCGGCCGTGAGCAGTCCACCGACCATCGCGGCCGCCGGCACCCCGAGGGTGGCGCCGAAGGCCGTGGAGCCGCCGAGGACGATGACGGCGACCGCGCCGGCACCTGCTCCGGCGGTGATCCCGAGGATGTCGGGGCTCGCCAGCGGGTTGCGGGTGATCGACTGCGTGATGGCACCCGACATCCCCAGGCCCACGCCTACGAGCACTCCGACCAGGGCGCGCGGCAGCCGCAGGTCCAGCACGATGAAGCGCTCCACCTGGGCGCCCTGGCCGAGCAGCACCTCCACCACGCCGGGAATGCTGATCGGGTAGTCCCCCTGGCCGATGTTCGCGCAGAACAGGACGAAGACGATCATCGCGAGCACCAGGTTCGCCACGACCGGCCGCAGCCGCCACACCGCCGACACCGGCCCGAGGCGAACGCTGCGGCGCCCCGCCGTCGCCGCCCGCTCATCGAGTGCCGCCCTCACAGGGTCACCAGCTTCCGCCGCCGCACCAGGGCGATGAAGAAAGGGCCACCCACCAGGGCGAGAACGATGCCGACCTGCAGTTCGCCCGGCCGGGCCACGACCCGGCCGATCACATCGCAGACGATCAGCAGCGTCGCACCGATCAGCGCGGAGTACGGGAGGATCCAACGGTAGTCAGGCCCGGTGACGGTCCGCGCGATGTGCGGCACCACCAGGCCGACGAAACCGATCGGGCCGCAGGCCGCGGTCGCGGTCCCGGCCAGCAGCGTGATCGCCACTACGCCGAGAACTCGGTGGAGCGGGATGTTCGCGCCGAGGGCCCGGGCGGCATCCTCACCGAGCCCGAGCAGGTTGAGGCCCGGAGCACCGGCCAGTGCGAGCAGGAGTCCGGCCGCGAAGAACGGCAGCAGGGGCAACAGGACGTCCAGCCCTCGCCCGGCGACCGACCCGACCACCCAGAACCGGTAGGAGTCCAGGGTCCGCTGGTCCAGCAGCACCACGGCGGACGTGATCGAGGAGAGGAAGGCCGCCACCGCCGCGCCGCCGAGGATCAGCGACGCGGGCGACAGCGCGCGGGCGCCCATCGAGGCGAGCGCGAACACGACGACGCTGGTGACGAACGAGCCGATGAGCGCGAACCACACGTAGCCGGCGGCAGACCCCACCCCGAGGAACAGGATGGCGAGGACGACGGCGCAGGCTGCCCCAGCGCTCACCCCGAGAATCCCCGGATCGGCCAGGGGGTTGCGGGAGTGGCCCTGGATCATCGCGCCGGCGATGCCCAGCGCCATTCCGACGACCAGGGCGAGCAGCGTGCGTGGGAGCCGGAGGCTCCGCACGATGATCTCGGGATCGGTGACGCCGACGTCGTACGGCGGCGTCACCGCCTGTCCGATCTCCGCCAGGCCCAGGGGCCGTGCGCCAACGGCGAGGCTGGCCAGCGCCACGACGGCGAGGAGGACCGCGCAGGCGGCCAGGCCGGTGAGGCGCCGCACCCGCAGCGATGTCGAGGAGATGTCCTGGGTGCACTCGGTGAAGCCCTCGTTCACCGCGGTCTGGCGCCGCACCACCTCGCGGGTCGTGAACGGGAGCAGACCGGCCCGTACACCGAGCGGCTGCCCGCTCGGTCCTCGCGCGACCAGGCCGCACCATGTCTTGCCGACCGAGGAGCCGGTGCGGCCCTGCGCGAAGCCGAGGTTCCAGACGTAGGTCGCGACCGTCGCGGCAGCGGCGAACGACCCGAAGACGAGCCGGTCCATCTGTCCGCCGCCGTTGACGTCACGCAACGAGTGGACGATCAGGGCTCCGATCACCGCGGGCGTGGCGACCACGGCGACGTCGAGCACCGCGGCGAGCAGGCGCAGCGCCCAGGGGGCCGGACCCCGCGGGATCTCGACCCTGGTGTGGTCGGCCCGCGGGTCGGCGCCGGAGCCGCTGGCGGCCAGGTCGGTGAGAGACACCGGCTTAGGTTAGCGTTGCCTCAGAACTAGCCGGGTGCTGCGTGGTGCCCACCCACCGTCAGCGCGTCCTTCGGGGAAGGCTTGCCAGGATGAGGACGCCCACGATCATCGAGACGGGCCCGCTGGTCATGACCAGGCCGATGCCCGCCGGTGCGAGCCCGAGCCCGCCGGCGAGGTAGAACGGGCCCACGACCAAGGTGGACATCATGACCGACGCGACGATCAGGTCAGGCCACCGACACGGTCCTCACGAGTGTTCGATGGCCGCGAGGGGCACCGGCTCGACCAGCACCGGGAAGTTCACCGAACGGGCCAGGAAACACATGTCGTGAGCACGGAAATGGAGCGCCTCGACCTGCTCGTCCGTGGCCATCTCGCCGTCGTCGGCCACGATCCTCGGGCGCAGCGTCACATCGGTGAACTGCCCCTCCCCGCGGGATTCGACACGCATCGTGCCGGTCGCCGAGTCCGTGTACTCGCGCACCACGAGCCCGCTGACGGCTGCCAGGTGCAGGAACCACAGCATGTGGCACTGGCTCAGGCTGGCCACGAACAGCTCCTCCGGGCTGTACCGGCCCGGATCCCCGCGGAACGCCGGGTCCGCCGTGCCCGGCAGCGCCGGCTTGTGCGGCAGCACCACGTCATGGTCACGCGAGTAGGCGGTGTACGACGACGTCCCGGCCTCCCCCGCACCGGTCCAGGTCACGTCGACGGCATAGTCATGAGTGGCTCCGCTCATGGTGCACACCATAGCCGCGAGGAGTGACGTGGGCCACGCCTCGCGGTCACGCCGGCGCGATGTGGCGGACCGTGACCGCGCTCTTCTCCTTCGGGGTCCGCCCGCCCTCCACGCCGACGAGTTCCAGCTCGCCCTCGCCGAACAGGTCCACGCGCCCGCCGGTCTCGACGTCGACCGTGGCCCGCTGCCCGTCGTCGGACCGGACGAGGAGACGTGCCGTCGGCACGCCGTCGCGGGGACCGGCGATCATGACGCCGATACGCGTGGCACCGATCCGCGTCTGGGCGCTCTGCTTCACCCGGAAGACGGGACCCGCCCCCGGCTTCGTTCCCGTGTCGTCGGGCATGGCCGTTCCTTCCACTCGCTCGCCGGCGTCGGTCACGACATCGACCCGCCGTAGGTCACCGTCTCGAAGTTCTCATAGAACTCGTCCGCGGTCATGGTGATCGTCCCCGGCTTGTGCTCCCCGTCGCCGCCCGTGCCACCGGCCGGGCCCCACGGGTTGACCAGGGTGACCGTCTTGCCGTCGGACGAGACGCTCTCCACGGTGTAGACGTGGTTCTGCACCACCTCCTGGTCCGGTGGCGGATCACCGAACCAGCCGCCGCCGTCCGGGCTGGAGGCCACGACCGGTTCGCCGTTGTCCAGGCGCTCGCCGATGGACTCCAGGCTCGGCGGGTCCTGCCACGCCCAGAACGGGTCGAGCGAGTCGCTCGACGTGTCCTGGCCCGTCATCATCTCCAGCGCCCTGGCGGGGTTGTCGTACTCGATGTCGTCGTACTCGCCGCCCAGGAACTCCACGGCGGCCTTCTCGTAGATGGAGATCCACGACGGGTCGCCGTTCGGGGCCCCGGCGGCGTCCTCGTACACGTTCGAGTCCACGGTGATCTCCACGGGCTCGCCGTTCTCGTAGAACGTCACGGTGTAGGTGCCGTCCTCCGCGTCGTACTCGATGTGCTCCCGGATCCACTCCGGGTTCTGCTCGGCGATGGCGCCCGCCGAGGCGAGGAACCAGCAGTCGGCGAGACTGCCCTGATCGATCTCGCTCGCGTCGATCGCCTGATCGTCGAGGGACACCTCCCCTGCGTCCTCCATGTCGCCGAGGTCGCCGGCCGCCTTGTCGCCCTGGCCGTCGGGCGAGCTCTGGTCCGTGCCCTCGGGCGCCGGGCCGCGGGCAGTGCCGGGGACACCGCCGCCGTCGTACGAGTCGCTCGTCTGCTCCTGGTCGTCCGCGTTCTCGATGGCCCGCTGCCCGGCCTCCGACAGATTCTGCGCGGCCGCGCGCAGGGCCGCGGCGTGGACCGTGCGCCACTCGTCGGCGAACATCTCGTGGTCCGGGCCGAACCAGTCCGCCGCGGTCACCGCGTCCGTGACCCTGCCGACGGCGGCCTCGAGCACGTCACCGTGCCGGACCATCGTGTTTCCCAGCACTCGCAGCGCCTCGATATCCGCGCCGTATATCTCCGACATCCCCGGCATCCTCCCTTGTCGGGGGCCACTGTAGAGCACCGCGGGGAGCGTCACGACCAGCAGGGAGGGGCACTTCGCCCACGGCGCCGACGTCGCGGATCGACCGGCAGACAGCCTCCGCCCTGGTCGCGAGGCGCCTCCAGCCGGGGTTGTGCTGTTTGTCACACGGTGCTGCGCGCCGGCGGGGGCTCCGTGGCACTGGCCGGTCGTTCGCCGCGACGCCGGAGCCAGGCGGCCAAGGTCACGAAGGGTCAACGATCTAGCCAGTTTCCGCCCGGAAACCGTATGCCGGAGGCGGCATGCTTGGCACATTTTTCTGGCACTCGACGGATGGGGCAGCCCCCGGCGGAACGGCCTGCGGAGAGGGAGCTCGCGACATCAAACGGTTCGAGGGTCTAGGCCCTCTTTGCCGGATATGCGAGTCTTAGTGGCAGTTACCCACACGAGGCGAACCCCAGGGGTGATCTCCGTGCCGACCAGCGCAAACGCCACAAACGCCACGGCCACCTACGACGACATCGCACCGCTGATCTGTGTCACCCGACCGTACTACGCCCTCGAAGACCTTCACAGTGTCACGCCCGGGCGTGTCACCGCTGTCGTCCCCATCCAGGCACCACCCGGACGCCAGACCCAGGTCATCGGCGTCGGAGAGGTCGGCCGCCACCTGGCCGTCCTCGGCCTGTCCGCCGCGGCCACGAGCAGCCCGGTCGCCGGGCGCCACTACTACCTCGCGCACCGCACCGTGGGACGCATGTACCCGGCCGGCGAGACACCCGCTCCCGGCCCGCTGATCGGGACCGCGGTGGTCCAGGGGCGCAACCGCCGGCAGGTCGTCGTCCACACGGAGCTGCGCGACTCCGCCGGGGCCCTCATCGCCCGGATGGACGTGCAGTACAAGGTGATGGCGGCCGCGGTGTTCCGCCGCGTCATGGGCCCGCCCGCCGAGACCGACGCCGACTCCCCCGAGAACCCGTACGCAGCCCCGATGCCCGTCAGCGACGTGTCCGTGCACGAGCAGTGCGGCAACGCGAAGCTCGACGTCCGGGCCGAGATGTGCCGCGGACACTTCGACGGCTTCCCCGCCCTGCCCGTCTCGATGGCCAGCTACGCCTCGTTCGAGGTGTTCCACCGGGTGCTCGACCTGGCCGCCGGCCCGGACTCCCGCTGGCGGTGCGGCGCGTTCCGGCTGAAGGCGGAGCACCTGGCGATGGCCGGGCAGACGTGCACGGTCGAGATCGAGCCGACCAAGCCCCGCCTCGCCTCGCAGGCGTTCAGCGGCAGGGTGCGCACGGCCGAGGAGCGGACGGCGGTCCACATCTGGGTCGACTACGACGTGGTCTGACCGACGGCACGGCACTCGTGGGCGCACCACCGCCCGCGCCCCTCACCCCGCGACGGCGGCCTTGCGTCGTCGCGCCTTGGTCTTCGCGGTGCCCGTGACCTTCGCGGCCTGCGACTCCCCGTTCGCCGGTGCGCCCACGAGCACCGTGCCGTCGAGGATCTCCGCGAGGAAGGTCCCCGTGTGCGACTCCGGCACCTGGGACACCGCTTCCGGCGTCCCCTCGGCCACGACCATGCCGCCGCCGGAGCCACCCTCCGGACCCATGTCGACGACCCAGTCGGCGTTCTTGACGACATCGAGGTTGTGCTCGATGACGATCACCGAGTTGCCCTTGTCCACCAGCGACTGCAGCACGCCGAGCAGCTTGCGGATGTCCTCGAAGTGCAGGCCGGTGGTCGGCTCGTCGAGCACGTAGATCGTGCGGCCCGTGGACCGCTTCTGCAGCTCGGTGGCCAGCTTCACGCGCTGCGCCTCCCCGCCGGACAGGGTCGGTGCGGGCTGCCCGAGCCGGACGTACCCCAGGCCAACGTCGACCAGCGTCTTCATGTAGCGCGAGATCGCGGGGAACGCCTCGAAGAACCCGGCGGCCTCCTCGATCGGCATGTCGAGCACGTCGGCGACGGTCCTGCCCTTGAAGTGCACCTCGAGGGTCTCGCGGTTGTAGCGGGCGCCGTGGCACACCTCGCACGGCACGTACACGTCGGGCAGGAAGTTCATCTCGATCTTGATCGTCCCGTCGCCGGTACACGCCTCGCAGCGCCCGCCCTTGACGTTGAACGAGAAGCGCCCCGGCCCGTAGCCGCGCACCTTCGCCTCGGTGGTCTCCGCGAACAGCTTGCGCACCCGGTCCCACACGCCCGTGTAGGTGGCCGGGTTGGACCGCGGCGTGCGCCCGATCGGCCCCTGGTCCACGTGCACCACCTTGTCGAGGTGGTCCATGCCCGTGACCCGCGTGTGCCGGCCGGCCACCTGCCGCGCCCCGTTGAGCTCGTTCGCGAGCACCGTGTGCAGGATCGAGTTCACCAGCGTCGACTTGCCCGACCCGGACACGCCCGTGACCGCCGTGAAGATCCCCAGCGGGAACGACACGTCGATGTCCCGCAGGTTGTTCTCGCGCGCGCCGATCACCGTGAGCCTGCGGCCCGGGTCCACGGGCCGCCGCACGGCCGGGACGGGGATCTCCCGCTTCCCCGACAGGTACGCGCCCGTCACGGACTCGGCCGACTCCAGCAGGCCGGCCAGGTCGCCCGAGTGGACCACGCGCCCGCCATGCTCCCCCGCGCCCGGCCCCACGTCGACGATCCAGTCCGCCGAGCGGATCGTGTCCTCGTCGTGCTCGACGACGATCAGCGTGTTGCCCAGGTCCCGCAGCCGGGTCAGCGTGTCGACGAGCCGCCGGTTGTCGCGCTGGTGCAGCCCGATCGACGGCTCGTCCAGCACGTACAGCACGCCCACCAGACCCGACCCGATCTGCGTGGCGAGGCGGATCCGCTGCGCCTCCCCGCCCGACAGCGTGCCGGCGGGGCGTTCGAGGGTGAGGTAGTGCAGCCCGACGTCGAGCAGGAAGCCGAGCCGCGCGTGGATCTCCTTGAGCACCTCGGCCGCGATCTGCCGCTCGCGCTCCCCCAGCTCGAGGCCCTTGAGGAACTCCGCCGCGGCGGCGATCGGCAGGCGGCACACCTCCGCGATCGACCGGCCGCCCACCTTCACGGCCAGGACCTCGGGCTTGAGGCGCGCACCGTCGCACACGGGGCACGGCACCTCCCGCATGAAGGCCTCGTACTTCTCCTTGGACCAGTCGGAGTCCGTCTCCCGGTGCCGCCGCTCCAGGAACGTGATGACGCCCTCGAAGCCGGTCGAGTACTGCCGCTCCCGGCCCCAGCGGTTGCGGTACCGCACCTGCACCTCGTGGTTGCGCCCGTGCAGCACGGCCTCCCGCGCGCGCTCCGGCAGCGCGCGCCAGGGCGCGTCCATGTCGAACTTCATCTCCTCCGCGAGCGCCGTCAGCACCCGCTCGAAGTACTCGCTGGAGGTCTGCGCCCACGGCACGACGGCGCCGTCGCGCAGGGACCTCTCCTCGTCCGGCACGACGAGGTCCGGGTCCACCTCCAGGCGGAAGCCGATGCCGGTGCACTCGGGGCACGCGCCGTAGGGGGCGTTGAACGAGAAGGTGCGCGGCTCGATCTCGTCGAGCGCGAGCGGGTGGTCGTTGGGGCACGAGCGCTTCTCGGAGTACTTGCGGAACCGGTCGGGATCGTCCGCGTCGAGGTCGACCAGGTCGATCATGACAAGGCCGCCGGCCAGCCCGAGTGCCGTCTCGACGGAGTCGGTGAGCCGCCGCTGCACGCCCTCGCGCGCGACGAGCCGGTCGACGACGACCTCGATGTCGTGCTTGAGCTTCTTCTCCAGCGACGGCGGCTCCGTGAGCTGGACCACCTCGCCGTCGACCCGGGCACGGGAGAAGCCCTTGGCGCCGAGCTCCTTGAACAGGTCGGCGTACTCGCCCTTACGGCCGCGCACGACGGGCGCGAGCACCTGGTAGCGCGTCCCCTCGGGCAGTTCGAGCACGCGGTCGACGATCTGCTGCGGTGTCTGGGACCGGATCTCCTCGCCGCACACCGGGCAGTGGGGCGTGCCCGCCCGGGAGAAGAGGAGGCGCAGGTAGTCATACACCTCGGTGATGGTCCCGACCGTCGAGCGCGGGTTCCGGTTCGTGGACTTCTGGTCGATCGACACCGCGGGGCTCAGGCCCTCGATGAAGTCGACGTCGGGTTTGTCCATCTGGCCGAGGAACTGGCGGGCGTACGCGCTCAGCGACTCGACGTAGCGGCGCTGGCCCTCGGCGAAGATCGTGTCGAAGGCGAGCGAGGACTTCCCGGACCCGGACAGGCCCGTGAAGACGATCAGCGCGTCCCTGGGGAGATCCAGGTCTGCGTTCTTGAGGTTGTGCTCACGCGCACCAGATACGACCAGCCGATTGCTCACGCGAGCATCCTAGGCCGAGAGTCTGACATTCGCACGCGTGTTCTACGACACGTTCGTGAGCGGCCGCCCGTCTCCTCAGGCGAATCCGCCGATCACGACCGTCCACTCGCGGACGGAGCGCGCTGTGACCAGGCCTTCCTTCCGGAACGGATCCTCGTCGAGCATCCCGAGTACCGCCGCCGGCGAGTCCGCCTCCAGGACGAGGAGCGCGCCGCCGGGCGTCGTCGTACCGTCCTCGGAGGTGGCCGCGGGCTGCGGGCCCGACGCCCGGAGCGTCCCGGCCTCGTGCAGGCCTCGCAGGAAGGCGCGGTGGTCCGCGCGGTGCGCGTCCAGCGCGGCGGCGTCGTCGGCGTACACGTAGGTCACGGCGTAGGTCGTCATACGGGTCATTCTGCCGGGTCGGGCCGCTGACGACGCCGGTCGTCCGCCGCGGAGGGGCGACACCGGCGCCCGCCCCCGGCCTCCCGGGGGCGGGCGCCGGCGCCTCACGCGGTGCGCCCGGGCCTGCCCGGGCACACGCGGCGGAGCGAGCGGGTCACGCGTCCGCCGCGGTCTCCGCCACCTCGGCGTGCGCCAGCGTCACGAGCGCCTGGGCGTTCACGGCGTGCTGCCACTTGCCCAGGTCGGCGACGCTCTTGATCTTGAGCGCGGCGAGCGCCTCGTCGTGCTTGGGGCTCAGGCCGAGCAGAGCCGACGGCGGGGCGGCGAGGATCTCGTTGATGCTCTTGCCGCGGAAGTCCTTGTCGACGAGGTTGTCGAGGTTCAGGCTCAAGGCTTGCCTTTCGTCGTTGCGGTCGTGTCTCCGGCCGGGTGAGAACCGGCCGCCCGCAGGATGTCGTGATCCGCCCCGATATGCAACATCCGCCGGATACCGGACGTCCCGGTGCGGGCGCCGCGCGCCCGGTCACGGGCCCGCGGGAGGAAAGGCGCACACCGGATGCAGCACCTCCAGGTGCGCGGACGACCGGAACCCTGGCAGACTCCGTTCATGGCGCCCTACACCGGTGATGTTGTCACGGGCTGCGATCCCGAGGTCCGCCTGCTGGACGACATCGCGATCCACAAGATGTCCGTGGGTCCCATGGACAGCAACGCATACCTCCTGACCTGCCATGCGACCGGCGCACAGCTCCTGATCGACGCTGCCGCCGACCCCCAGTCGCTCATGGACCTGATCGACATGTCCGAGGGCGACGGGCCGGGCGACGGCCCGCTCGACGCCGGCCCCCCGCTCGATCTCGTCGTCACGACGCACCGGCACGCCGACCATTTCGGGGCGCTGGCCGACATCGTCGCCGTCACGGGCGCGCGGACGGTGGCGGGCGCGGACGACGCCGCCGCCATCGCCCACGACACCGGCACCCCGATCGACATCACCGTGTCCGACGGCGACACCATCACCTTCGGGGCGATCACGCTCGCCGTGATCCACCTGCGCGGGCACACGCCGGGCTCGATCGCGCTGGCCTACACCGAGCCCGACAACGTTTCCTTCCACGGCGCCGTCACCGGGCGGACCCACCTGTTCACCGGCGACGCGCTGTTCCCGGGCGGCCTGGGGAACACGCACGACGACCCGAACCGCTTCGCGACCCTGCTGGGCGACGTCACCACCCGGATCTTCGACCGGTACCGGGACGACACCTGGGTCTACCCGGGCCACGGACTCGACACGACGCTCGGCGCGGAGCGTCCGCACCTCGGCGAGTGGCGCGAACGAGGCCGGTGACGGCGACGCCCGGCGGGCCGGGCGTCGCCGGCCGGCTCACGCCTTGCGGCTCTCCTCGAGCTCGGCGGCGCGCCGGTCGCTGCGGTCCTTGAGGAGGGACGCGACGGTCGTGATCGCCAGCACGACGACGATGAAGATCAGCGAGAACGACGTCGGGATGTCCGGGATCAGGTCGACCTCGTGGCCGCCGTTGATGAACGGGACCTCGTTGAGGTGCAGTGCGTGGTTGACGAGCTTGATCCCGATGAAGCCCAGGATCACGGCGAGGCCGTAGTTGAGGTAGACGAGCTTGTCCAGCAGGCCGTCGATGAGGAAGAACAGCTGCCGCAGCCCGAGCAGCGCGAACGCGTTGGCCGTGAAGACGAGGTACGCCTCCTGCGTGAGGCCGAAGATCGCCGGGATGGAGTCCACGGCGAACAGGAGGTCCGCGGAGCCGATCGCGATCATGACGACGAGCATCGGGGTGATCATCCGGCGCCCGTCGACCCTGGCGGCCATCCGGTCCCCGACGTACGAGTCCGTGACCGGGAAGACCCGGCGCACCAGACGCAGCAGGCCGTTCTCGTGGTACTCCTCGTCGTCGCCGCCGCCCTTGGCCTGCGACCACGCGGTCCACAGGAGGAAGATGCCGAACAGGTAGAACACCCAGCTGAAGTGCGCCACCAGGGTGGCGCCGAGCATGATGAACACGGTCCGCATGACGAGCGCGATCGTGATGCCGACCAGCAGCACCTTCTGCTGGTACTCCCGCGGCACCTTGAAGCTGGCGAGGATGAGCACGAACACGAACAGGTTGTCCACGCTCAGCGACTTCTCGGTGACCCAGCCGGCGAAGTACTCCCCGCCGTACTGCGGACCCCACGCCCACCACACGATCCCGCCGAACCCGAGCGCGATCAGGACGTACACGAGCGACCAGCGCCCCGCTTCGGCGATGGACGGGAAGTGGGACTTGCGGACATGGCCGAAGTAGTCGACAGCGATCAAGGCGATGATCGCGAGGACGGTCAGGCCCCAGGCCCAGACAGACACGTTCATGAGATTCAACCTCCGGTGGACAGCGTCAGACACCGGAGGTCTCTCCCTACCCGCGAACACACCGCCGTCATGTGACAGGCGATCTGCTGAGCGAGCCGGTCCGCCCGGGGCGACATCGTTGTCACCCGTACTGACGAAACGAACCGTTCCGGGATACTCCCCTCCTGCCGGAAAGTGTACGCGACCATTGCCTTCACGCGAAACGTGAGCTGGCTCTCGTTCCCGTCGCGCGGCGGGCGGGGCTCACGCCGTCGCGGCCTGCATCTGCCGCAGCTCCTTCTTCAGGCCCGAGATCTCGTCGCGCAGGCGCGCGGCGACCTCGAACTGGAGCTCGGCCGCGGCGCCGTGCATCTGCTCCGTGAGCTCCTGGATGAGCTCGGCCAGCTCGCTCGCCGCCGCGCCCGCGAGCCGGTTGCCCGTGGCCGCGCCCTCCTTCGGCGCGCCAGGAACCGGCGCCCTGCCGCGAGCGCCCCCGCCCGCGGCCTTCCGGTAGCCACCGGCCAGCAGCTCCTGGGTGTCGATGTCCTCCCGGGCCAGCATGTCGGTGACGTCCGCGATCTTCTTGCGCAGCGGGGTCGGGTCGATGCCGTTCGCCTCGTTGTACGCGATCTGCTTGGCCCGGCGACGGTCCGTCTCGTCCAGCGCCTGCCGCATGGCCGGGGTGATCTTGTCGGCGTACATGTGCACCTGGCCGGACACGTTGCGGGCCGCGCGGCCGATGGTCTGGATGAGGGACCGGCCGGAGCGCAGGAAGCCCTCCTTGTCCGCGTCCAGGATCGCGACCAGGGACACCTCGGGCAGGTCGAGGCCCTCCCGCAGCAGGTTGATGCCGACCAGCACGTCGAACTCGCCCAGCCGCAGCTCGCGCAGCAGCTCGACCCGGCGCAGCGTGTCCACCTCGGAGTGCAGGTACTGCACGCGGACGCCGCGCTCCAGGAAGTAGTCGGTGAGGTCCTCCGCCATCTTCTTGGTGAGCGTGGTCACGAGCACGCGCTCGTCCTTCTCCACGCGGTCGCGGATCTCGCCGAGCAGATCGTCGATCTGGCCGGTGGTCGGCTTGACCACGACCTGCGGGTCCACGAGGCCGGTCGGCCGGATGACCTGCTCCACGACGCCGTCCGACAGCGCTCGCTCGTAGTCCCCGGGGGTCGCCGACAGGTACACCGTCTGCCCGATGCGCTCGGTGAACTCCTCCCACCGCAGCGGCCGGTTGTCCATGGCGCTGGGCAGCCGGAAGCCGTGGTCCACGAGGGACCGCTTGCGCGACATGTCGCCCTCGAACATCGCCCCGATCTGCGGCACCGTCTGGTGCGACTCGTCGATGACCAGCAGGAAGTCCTCGGGGAAGTAGTCGAGCAGGGTGTTCGGCGCGGTGCCGGGCGCGCGCCCGTCGATGTGCATCGAGTAGTTCTCGATACCGCTGCAGGTGCCGATCTGCCGCATCATCTCGATGTCGTAGGTGGTGCGCATGCGCAGCCGCTGCGCCTCCAGCAGCTTGTTCTGCCCCTCCAGCTCCGCGAGCCGCTCGCCGAGCTCCGCCTCGATCCCGGTGATCGCCCGCTCCATCCGCTCCGGCCCGGCCACGTAGTGCGTGGCCGGGAAGAGGTGGACGCTCTGCTCGCTCCGCACGACGTCACCGGTCAGCGGGTGCAGGGTCTGGATCGACTCGATCTCGTCGCCGAACATCTCGATACGCACCGCGAGCTCCTCGTACACCGGGATGATCTCCACGGTGTCGCCCCGCACCCGGAACGTGCCGCGGGTGAACGCGGTGTCGTTCCGGGTGTACTGCATGGTGACGAACTTGCGCAGCAACTCGTCGCGGTCCACGACGTCGCCGATGTCGAGCCGCACCATGCGGTCCACGTACTCCTGCGGCGTGCCCAGGCCGTAGATGCACGACACCGACGCCACCACGACCACGTCCCGCCGCGTCAGCAGCGACGACGTCGCGCTGTGCCGCAGCCGCTCCACCTCGTCGTTGATCGACGAGTCCTTCTCGATGTAGGTGTCCGACTGCGCGATGTACGCCTCGGGCTGGTAATAGTCGTAGTACGAGACGAAGTACTCCACCGCGTTGTTCGGGAGCAGCTCGCGGAACTCGCTCGTGAGCTGCGCGGCGAGCGTCTTGTTCGGCGCCATGATGAGCGTGGGCCGTTGCAGCTTCTCGATCAGCCACGCGGTCGTCGCGCTCTTGCCCGTCCCGGTGGCGCCGAGCAGGACGACATCCTTCTCCCCCGCCTGGATCCGCTCGGTGAGCTCGGCGATCGCCGACGGCTGGTCTCCGGCGGGCTGGTACTCGGAGACGACCTCGATGGGGGCGACGGTCCGTTGCAGATCGGTGACGGGGCGCATGGTCCTACGGTAGTTCGACTGTCTGACAGTGTTCTCCCGAGCCGTCGGGCTCAGTGCTCCGCCCCGGCTGCGACCGCCGTCTCCTGCGGCTCCCCGCGCGCCGCGGCGAGGGACGTGGTCAGCACGATCCGCAGGGCGGCGGCCAGGGTGTCCAGTGGCAGCCCCGGGTCACCATCAACCGCCTCCTCCGTCATCCGCGGCACATGCACGAATCCCGTCACGCCGTCGCCGAACGCCTCGCGCACCGCGTAGAACAGGGCGTTGCAGACGAACGTCCCAGCGGTGTTGGAGACGGTCGCCGGGATCCCGGCCTCCCGCAGCGCGGCCAGCGCCGCCTTCACGGGCAAGCCGGTGAAGTGGGCGGCGGGCCCCGCGTCGACGAGCGGCTCGTCGGCGGGGACGTGACCGGCGTTGTCGGGGATGCGCGCGTCGGCCACGTTGATCGCGACCCGCTCCAGACGGATCACGTCGGTCTGCGCGGCCAGCCCGACACCGACGACGACGTCGTACGGTGCGCCCTCCTCCCGCGCGGCCAGCATCGCCTCCCGCACCGGAGCGAACGCCCCGCCGAACGTGACGGGCAGCAGCAGCGTGTCCAGCGCCGCTCCCCCGGTCTCCGCGCGTCCGCTCTCCGCCTCCCAGGTCGCCGCGAGCCGTGTCACCGCCTCGGCCGACGCGTTCACGCCGTCGCCGCCGAACGGTTCGAACCCCGTAACGAGCGCCCTCATGCGCCCGCCGCCCGGCTGTCGTGCAGGGCCGCGTCGTCGGCCTCGGCCTCGGCCTCCTGCGCGACCTCGCGCTGGGCTCGCTCCCACAGGGCGTCGACCTGTGCGTTCAGGTCTTCCTCGCGCCCCGTGCCGTCGAGCACGACGTCGGCCGCGGCGAGCCGGTCCTCGTCGCTCGCCTGTGCCGCGATGCGGCCGCGCGCCTCCTCCGCGTCCATGCCCCGCCCCTCGACGAGGCGCTCCAGCCGCTGCTCGGCCGGCGCATGCACCACGACGACGAGATGGAACGCCTCCGCCTGCCCGGTCTCGACGAGCAGAGGGATGTCGTGCACGACGACGGCTCGGGGGTCCCGCGCCGCCGCCTCCGCCTCGTGCTCGGCGGACAGCCGGTGTACCTCGGGGTGCACGATCGCGTTGAGGCGTTCCCGTGCGTCGTCGTCGGCGAACACCAGGCGGCCGAGCGCGGGGCGGTCCAGGCTGCCGTCGGCCCCGATCACCTCGGTGCCGAAGGCCTCGGCGATCTCCTCGAGTCCGACGGACCCCGGGGCGACGGCGGTGCGGGCGAGCTGGTCGTGGTCGACGACGACGGCCCCGAGATCGGCGAGGCGACGTGTGGCGACCGACTTGCCGGCGGCGATCCCGCCGGTGAGGCCGATTCGGAACATACCCCTATCCTGCCTGACGCCCGGACGTTCCGCCCTGGTTGCGCGATCGCCCACGATATGACCGATCGAGGATCGGGCCGGGTACCACGGGCGGCGATGACCAGTGCCTCGAAGCTCAGCACGTCGACCTCGGTGGGCCACCGGGCCGGTCAGCCGGCGACCGGACGAGCCGCCGTCAGACGCGGGCCGCCGTGCGGGCCGCGGTGCGCTCGGGAGTGAAGGCAACGGGCAGCGTGGCGGGGTAACGCGACCACGGTGAGGGCGCCCACGTGACCTCGGGGTCGGTCAGCCGCAGGTCCAGGCGCTTCATGAGGCTCTCCACGGCGATCTTCACCAGGAGCCGCCCCGGCCGCTTGGCGGGGCACGCATGCGGTCCGACGCCGAACGCCAGGTGCGACTGGTTGCCCGCCTCGAACGGCTCGTCCGCCGCTCGCACGCGCGGGTCGTTGTTCGCCGCGGCCACGCCCATCACGATCGCGTCACCGGCCTTGATGCGGGCCTGGCCGAGTGTGCAGTCCGTCACGGCGTACCGGGCCGGCAGATTCGCGACGGGCGGCTCACGCCACAGTGTCTCGTCCATCGCGTCGTCCAGACCGCGGCGCACGCCGGTGACCCGGCCGGTGTACCGGGGGTCGGTCAGCATGCGGCGCAGCGTCGCCGCGATCCAGGTGATCAACATCTCGTTGGCCGCGCAGATCGCCACCACCATGGTGTGCCCGATCTCGATGTCGTCCTCGAATGCCGGGTGCTCGATGAAGCGGGCCGTGAGGTTCTGTCCCGGCTGCGCCCGAGTCGCGGCGACGTGGTCCAGCACGATCCGGTCCATCGTCTCGAGAGCCGCGACGGGGTCACCCCCGTGGCCGAAGATCCCCATCGCGCAGCGCACCAGCGCGAAGCCCTGTCCCTCGTCGAACCCGAACATGCCGGACACGGCCAGAAATGACACCGCCGCCGCGTACTCGCCGATCAGGTCGGCGTTGCCCCGGGTTGCGAACGAGTCGATCAGCCCGTCGCAGACGCCGCGGACCAAGGCCGCGGTGCGCACCTCGTCCATGCTCGAGAACGCCTCGTCCACCGGGAGCCGCAGCCGCCGGTGCTCCGCGCCGTCCGCGAAGTACAGGTTCCGCCGTCCGGTCGGAGACAGGATGGCGTGCAGGTTCGACTCCGGCGGTAGCTGCTCTCTCCAGTGCCGCGGGTCGCGGGCGAAGAGGCTCTCTCTACGCATCACCGCCATGACCTCGGCATGCCCCAGCACGAGCCAACCGGGAACCCCGGGTTCGAGATCCACCGGCGCGACGGGCCCCCACTCGTCCTGCAGCTTCCGCAGTGCCGCGGCCATGTCCTCCGCGCCGGTCAGGTCGACCAGTGCTACCCGACCTCCGCTCCGCTGCGGTTCCCGGTCAGACATGACCCTCCACTCGTCGCCATTCATCGAGTTGTCCATCGACTCATCCATCAAGATATGGGCGACCTGCATAGACGCCGATCTTGGGTTTTTATCACAAGTAGCGGGGAACGCGTAATACGCCCGTGGTCCGTGAGGACTATGCGACGTGAGCCCCACAGCGGGCCGGTCCAGAACCCGACGCGGCCTGAGGAAGCCGCCGCCCTGGGTGGACGACGACGGCCCGCCGACCCCCGGAGGGGCGGCGGGCCGTCGGACGGGCTCAGGTCAGTTGCCGGTCAGCTTCTCGCGAAGCGCGGCGAGCGCCTCGTCCGAGGCGAGCGTCCCGGGGCCCTCCTCCTCGACCGGAGTCGACGAGTAGGACGAGGACGAGGACGACGACGCGGCCGCCGGGGCCGGAGCCTCGGTGGCGGTGTCGGTGTCCGCGGCGAGCGCCTCGGCGACCTGCTTGCGGTGCGCCTCCCAGCGGGCGTGCGCCTTGGCGTACTCGGCCTCCCAGGCCTCGCGCTGCGTCTCGAAGCCCTCGAGCCACTCGTTGGTCTCGGGGTCGAAGCCCTCGGGGTACTTGTAGTTCCCCTGCTCGTCGTACTCGGCGGCCATGCCGTACAGCGCGGGGTCGAAGTCCTCGGACTCCGGGTCCACGCCCTCGTTGGCCTGCTTGAGCGACAGCGAGATCCGGCGGCGCTCCAGGTCGATGTCGATGACCTTGACGAAGACCTCGGCGCCGACCGCCACGACCTGCTCGGCGAGCTCCACGTGGCGCACGGCCAGCTCGGAGATGTGCACGAGGCCCTCGATGCCGTCCTCGACGCGCACGAACGCACCGAACGGGACGATCTTGGTGACCTTACCGGGCACGACCTGGCCGATGGCGTGGGTGCGCGCGAAGGTCTGCCACGGGTCCTCCTGCGTCGCCTTCAGCGACAGGGAGACACGCTCGCGGTCGAAGTCGACGTCGAGCACCTCGACGGTGACCTCCTGGCCCACCTCGACGACCTCGGACGGGTGGTCGATGTGCTTCCAGGAGAGCTCGGAGACGTGCACGAGGCCGTCCACGCCGCCCAGGTCGACGAACGCACCGAAGTTGACGATCGAGGAGACCGTGCCGGGGCGCACCTGGCCCTTCTGCAGGGTCTGCAGGAAGGTGGAGCGCACCTCGGACTGGGTCTGCTCCAGCCAGGCGCGGCGCGACAGGACCACGTTGTTGCGGTTCTTGTCGAGCTCGATGATCTTCGCCTCGATCTCCTTGCCGACGTACGGCTGGAGGTCGCGGACGCGACGCATCTCCACGAGGGAGGCGGGGAGGAAGCCGCGGAGGCCGATGTCGAGGATGAGGCCACCCTTGACGACCTCGATGACGGTGCCGGTGACGACGCCGTCCTCCTCCTTGATCTTCTCGATCGTGCCCCAGGCGCGCTCGTACTGGGCGCGCTTCTTGGACAGGATCAGGCGGCCTTCCTTGTCCTCCTTCTGGAGGACCAGGGCCTCGACGTCGTCACCGACGGCGACGACCTCGCCGGGGTCGACGTCGTGCTTGATCGAGAGCTCCCGGGAAGGGATGACGCCCTCGGTCTTGTAACCGATGTCGAGGAGAACCTCGTCACGGTCCACCTTGACGATCGTGCCTTCGACGATGTCACCATCGTTGAAGTACTTGATGGTGGCGTCGACGGCGGCAAGAAAGTCGTCCTCGGTGCCGATGTCGTTGACGGCGACCTGAGGCGCAGACTTCGTGGTGGAGATGGTCATTGAGTTCGATGCTCCGATGCGGACATGACGTAGTGCGGACAAGGACAGATGATGGTGTGCGGCGCCCATGAGTGGGCGCACGGCACCGCCGAACATCCTAGCCATGGCAGGCGGGGGCGGTCAACGCGAGAGGCCGGCCGCCCCGGCGGGGTGCGAGAACGCCCGGCGGTTCAGAGCGCGAGCTCCAGGTCCTTGCCGGGGATCGCGTCGAGCAGGGTCCGGGTGTACTCCGTTCGCGGCGAGTCGAACACCTCGTCCACGGTGCCCTCCTCCACCAGCCTGCCGTCCTGCATCACGAGCACGCGGTCGGCGATCTGCCGCACCACGGCGAGGTCGTGCGTGATGAACAGGTACGTCAGGCCCAGTTCCGCCTGCAGCTCGGCGAGCAGCCGCAGGATCTGTGCCTGCACGACGACGTCGAGCGCGGAGACCGCCTCGTCGCAGACCACGAGCTCCGGCTTGAGCGCCAGGGCCCGGGCGATCGCCACGCGCTGGCGCTGGCCGCCCGACAGCTCCGACGGGAACCGCCGCAACAGGCCCTTGCCGAGCGCCACCTGCTCGGCGAGTTCCTCGACCCGCTCCCGGCGTGCGTCCGGGTCGCCGAAGCGGTGCGCCCGCAGGGGCTCCTCGATGGCCCGGAACACGGAGTACATCGGGTCGAGCGACGAGTACGGGTCCTGGAACACGGGCTGGACGCGGCGCCGGTAGGCGATCCGCTCGGCCTGGTTCGTCCCGCCGGCGGGCCGGCCGTCGAAGTGGATCGTGCCGGCGGTCGGCGTCTCGATGTCGAGGATCATCCGCGCCAGCGTGGACTTGCCCGAGCCGGACTCGCCCACCACCGCGACGGTCGAGCCGCGCGGGACGTCGAGGCTCACGCCGTCCACGGCCGTGAAGTCCTTGCCGCGCCCCAGCAGGCCCTGCCCGCGGATGCGGAACACCTTCGTGACGTCCCGCACGCTGACGAGCGGCGCGCCGGCGCCGCCCGCGCCGCCGTCCTCGTGCGCCAGCAGCGTCTGGTCGAGGACGTCGTCCAGCCCGCGTTCGCGCGCGATCTCGATACGTCGCGACGCCAGCGACGGCGCCGACGCCATGAGCCGCCGCGTGTACTCGTGCCGCGGGTTCATCAGCACGTCGCGCGCCGGCCCCTGCTCCACGATCTCGCCGCGGTACATGACCACGACCTTGTCGGCCCGCTCGGCGGCCAGGCCGAGGTCGTGCGTGATGAGCAGCACGGCGGTGCCGAGCTCGTGGGTCAGGTCGGACAGCTGGTCGAGGATGCCCCGCTGCACCGTGACGTCGAGGGCCGACGTCGGCTCGTCCGCGACCAGCAGCGACGGGCGGCCCGACAGGCCCATCGCGATGAGCGCGCGCTGCCGCATGCCGCCGGAGAACTCGTGCGGGTACTGCGAGGCGCGGCGGCCGGCGTCGGGCAGCCCCACCTCGTCGAGCAACTCGACCGTGCGGACGCGCGCGTTGCGGCGCGTCCGCAGGCCGTTGTCGATGAGGCCCTCGTCGATCTGCCGCCCGATCCGCATCACCGGGTCGAGGTTGGTCATCGGATCCTGCGGGACCAGACCCAGGTCGGTGCCGCGCAGGCGCGCCAGGCGCTGCGAGCCGGCCTGACCGAGGTCCTCGCCCTGGAACCAGATGTGCCCCTCGGCCACGGAGCCGTTGCTCGCGAGCAGCCCGAGGACGGCCATCGCGAGGGTCGTCTTGCCCGACCCGGACTCGCCGACGATCGCCACCGTCTCGCCACGGCGGACGGTCAGGTTCGCGTCGCGCACGACGCGTGCCGCGCCGCCCTCGGTACGGAAGTCGACGGCCAGGTCCTCGATCCGCAGCACGACGTCGGCCGCGTCCGCGCCGGGGCCGGTGTCCGCCGCGGCGGTGGGTTCGTTCATCGTGTCCTTCTCGTCGCTCATCGCCGGGTCCTGTTCCGCGGGTCGAGGGCCTCGCGCAGGCTCTCGCCCACGAGGGTGAAGCCGAGGGCGGTGATCGCGATGCAGACGCCGGGCAGGATCGCCAGGCGCGGTGCGACCGCGAGCTCCTGCTGGGCCGCCGTCAGCATCCGGCCCCACTCCGCCGTGGACGGCTCGCCGCCGCCCAGGCCCAGGAAGGACAGCGCCGCGGCCTCGATGACCGCCGTCGCGAGGGTCAGCGTGGCCTGCACGATGACCGGTCCCACCGAGTTCGGCAGCACGTGGCTCATCGTCACCGAGCGCCGCGTCAGGCCGAGCGCGGAGGCCGCCAGCACGTAGTCCTGCCCGCGCTGGGCGAGCATCGACCCGCGCAGCAGCCGGGCGAAGATCGGTACCTGGACGACGCCGATGGCCACGATCACCGACATCTGCGACTGGCCCGCGATCGCGGCGATCGAGACGGCCAGCAGCAGGGAGGGCACCGACAGCATGAGGTCGACCAGGCGCATGGCGGCGAAGTCGACCTTGCCGCCGAACCAGCCCGCGAGCAGGCCGATGAACATGCCGCCGGTCAGGCCGAAGAGCGTCGAGACGACGCCGACCAGCAGGGAGGCGCGAGCGCCCCAGATCAGCTTGGAGAACACGTCGCCGCCGTACCGGTCCAGGCCGAGCCAGTACTCGGCCGACGGCCCGGGGATGGACGTGGGCCGGATCTCCGAGCGCCCGGGCAGTTCGTGCGGGCCGTAGGGCGCGATCAGCGGCGCGAGGACGGCCACGATCACGAACGCCGCCACGATGGCGAACCCGGCGATCGCCACGGGGTTCCTGCGCAGCGTGCGCCAGGCGCGCCGCCACACGCCCTCGCCGGAGTGGTCGGCGCCGGACGTGCCGCCGTCGTCGCCGTGGATCGACGCCGGTTCGTGCAGGGGCGCGTTCGCCGCGCCGCCGCCGGGCCCCGAGGTGGGGGGAAGCTCGTTGGCGCTCACTGCTGCCTCCTCAGGCGCGGGTCGATCAGCCCGTACGACACGTCGACGAGCAGGTTCACCAGGGCATACGTCACGGCGATGAGCAGGACGAAGCCCTGCAGCACCGGGTAGTCGGCGTTGAACACCGCTTCGGCGAGGAAGCTGCCGATGCCGGCGAACGCGAAGACCGTCTCGGTGAGCACCGCGCCCGACAGCAGCAGTCCCACCTGGAGCCCGATAGTGGTCATCACGGGCAGCATGGCGTTGCGCAGGATGTGCTCGGTGCGCAGGCGTGCGGGCTTGATGCCCTTGGCGCGGGCCGTGCGCACGTAGTCCGCGTTCTGCACCTCGGACACCGCGGCGCGGGTCATGCGGGCGATGATCGCCAGCGGGATGGTGCCCAGCGCGATGCCCGGCAGGATCAGGTGTACCAGCGCGTCCCAGGCGGCGTCCCACTCGGCGGTGAGTATCCCGTCCAGGACGTAGAAGTTCGTGGGATGTGTGGCCACCATCGTCGGGGTCATCCGGCCACTGGTCGGGAACCAGCCCAGCTCCACGGCGAAGAAGTACTTGAGGATGAAGGCGAGGAAGAACACCGGCACCGTCACGCCGATCAGCGACACGACCACGGCGGTGTGGTCGATGACGGTGCCCGAGCGGCGCGCCGCGAGGTAGCCGAGCGGGATGCCGACCCCGATCGCGAAGATCAGGGCGACCACGGTCAGCTCGATCGTCGCGGGGAAGCGGTTGATGAACTCCTCCAGCACGGGACGGCCGCTGCGCAGCGACGTCCCGAAGTCGCCCTGCAGGAGGCGGAGCAGGTATTTGCCGTACTGGACGATCAGGGGCTGGTCGAGCCCCATCTCGGCCTCGATCGCGGCCGCCGCCTCCGGCGTGTACCGCTCACCCAGCATGGCCGTGACCGGCCCGCCCGGCAGCGCCCGCACCCAGGCGAACAGCAGTACCGAGAGCCCCAGGAGGAGCGGTATCAGGAGCAGCAGCCGCTGCCCGACGAGTCTGAGCATGTGATCGCTTTCTTCGCGCCATCTCCTGCGGTTCCGCTCCGGGCGCGTGCCTCGTTCCTCGGCCCGCACCCTGCGCTGCACCGCACGTCGATGCCAATGGTCCTTCGGTTCGTTCCGTGGCACATGGATGCCCGTACCCGGCGACGGTCGGCCGCGGGCACGGGCATCGATGTTACGGCCTGTGGAGGCCGTGAGATGTCACGCTCACTCGAACGTGATGCTGCTGTACACCTCGTCCTGCACCGGGGAGATCGGGTAGTCGATCACGTTCGGGGCGACGACCAGGGTCGGCACCGGGCTCGCGATCGGCACGCCGGGCAGGAAGTCCATGAGGACCTCGTTCGCGTGCTCGAAGGCAGCCTCCTGCTCGTCGACCGGCGCGTTGCGGGCGTCGTCGATCGCCTCGAACACCTCGGACTCGTCGAAGCCCCACTCCAGGGACTCCGAGCCGAAGAACGTCCCGATGAAGTTGTAGGTGTCGTTGTAGTCGCCCGTCCAGCCCAGCAGGTGCAGGCCGTGGTTCTCGCCGCCCTGGATGGTGTCGATGTACGTCGGGCTCCACGGCTCGGCCGTCGCCGTGACCGTGATGCCGACCTCCTCGAGGTCCGCGGAGATGGCCTCGAAGATCGCGGCGGGGTCCGGCATGTACGGACGCGAGACCTCGGTCGGGTAGTTGAACTCGACCTCCAGGTCCTCGGCACCCGCGTCGGCGAGCAGGTCCATCGCCAGCTCGGGGTCGTAGTCGTAGGTGGCGACGTCGTCGGAGTAGCCCGACACCGTGGACGGGATGAACTGGGTCGCGACCTCGGTACCCGCGGGCAGTGTGGCCTCCGCCAGGCCCTCCTTGTCGATCGCGTGAGCGATCGCCTGCCGCACGAGCGGGTCGTCCAGCGGCTCGGCGGCCTGGTTCATGCCGAGGTACAGGATGTTGAAGGCGGGGCGGTTGTGCAGCGTGAAGCCCGCCTCGTCCAGCGCGTCCACGTCGGCCGGGGCGACGAGGTCGTACCCGTCGATGTCACCGGCCTCGAGCGCCTGGCGGCGCGCGGTGCCGTCCGCGATCGTCGTGAAGATGATGCGCTTCACGTCGGCGATCTCGTCGCGGTAGTCGTCGTAGGCCTCGAGCGTGACGCTCTCGCCGGACGCCCACTCGACGAACTGGTACGGGCCGGTGCCGACGGGGTGCTCCTGGCCGTAGTCGGTCAGCTGCGGCGCGTCCTCGGTGCCCTGCACGTCGTCGGCGCCGTACTCCTCGAGCGCCGTCGGCGACTGCATGGACAGCGACGGGAGCGACAGCGCGGCGATCAGCTCCGGGACCGGGGCGTTCAGCGTGACGACGGCGGTGCCGGCGTCGGCCGCCTCGCAGGAGTCGTACTTGCTGTCGTCGCCCGGGCCGCCGAACACGACCTTGTAGTAGTACGAGAGGTTCTCGTGGGCGGCGAGGCCGGTCCAGTCGTACCAGCGGTCGAAGTTGGCGCACACGGCCTCGGCGTCGAAGTCCGTGCCGTCGTGGAACGTCACGCCCTCCAGCAGGTGGAAGGTGTACTCCAGACCGTCGTCGCTGATGTCCCAGCTCTCCGCGAGCAGCGGCTCGGGCTCCGCGGTGCCGGGCGCGACACCGACCAGCCCCTCGAAGATCTGCCGCGCGACCCGGAACGACTCGCCGTCGGAGGCGAAGGCGGGGTCGAGCGTGGCAGGCTCGGCCGACGCGGCGAACACGAACGTGTCCTTCGTGCCGTCACCGCCGGAACCCTCGTCGTCGCGCTCGCTCGCGACGCAACCGGACAGCGCGACGGCGCCGGCAGCCGCGAGCGCGACAGGCGCCCCCAGCCGGCGCAGTGAACCCAGACGCATGGCGTCTCCTTCCATCGGACGCGGCGAGCAGGTTACGCGCGCCGCTGCGTGGTGTGCGCCCGACTCTAGGTACACCCGGGTTGCGCGGGTGTTTCGCTGTATGCCAGTTGTCCATATCGTGATCGATTCGTGACCGGCGGGGGCATGCTATGGGACCATCCCCCGCCTTCGGCGAGGTCCGTGCCGGCGCCCGTCGCCGCGGCGCAGGTGGCGCGCCTGGCGGGCGGTCGCGAGAGGATGTCCTCCGTGCGCGACTACGGATACCGCGACGTGCCCGACCACGAGGGCGGCGCGGCCTCACGCGGCTGGTGGGACGCCAACGCCGGCGAGTACCTCGACGACCATGACGGCTTCCTCGCGGACGAGCTCCGCTGGGGTCCCGAGGGCCTCACCGAGGCCGAGGCCGGCCTCCTGGGCGACGTCGCCGGTCGCGACGTCCTGGAGATCGGCGCCGGCGCGGCGCAGTGCTCCGGCTGGCTCGCCGGGCAGGGCGCGCGCGTGGTGGCGACCGACATCTCCTGGCACATGCTCGCCGAGGGCAGGGCGCGGAGCGTTTCGCCGACGCCGAGCCGGGCGACGAGCACGCGGTCTCCGGCGCGTGCACGAGGTTCCCTGTCCCCCCTCCCGGCCGACGCGCGACAACCTCGTGACGGTGACGGGAACCTCGTGATCGGCGTCGGCGGGGACAGAGTGCCCAGGGTGCAGGCCGACGCCCGCGCGCTCCCGTTCGCGGACGGGAGCTTCGACGTCGTCTTCACCTCGTTCGGGGCGATCCCGTTCGTGCCCGACGCCGGGCGGGTGCACGCCGAGGCCGCCCGTGTCCTGCGTCCGGGCGGCCGCTGGGTGTTCTCGGTGACGCACCCGCTGCGCTGGGCGTTCCCCGACGACCCGACGGCGGGCGGGCTCACCGCGACGCGCTCCTACTTCGACCGCCGCCCGTACGTCGAGACCGACGACGCCGGACGGGTCGCCTACGCCGAGTACCACCGGACGACCGGCGACCACGTGCGCGACGTCGCGGCGGCCGGGCTGCGCCTCGTCGACCTGGTCGAGCCGGAGTGGCCCGCCTGGAACACCGAGGTGTGGGGCGGCTGGGGCCCGGAACGCGGCCGGTACCTCCCGGGCACGGCCGTCTTCGTCACCCGCAAGGACTGAGACCCGCACCGGACGCGCGGACCCCCGCCCGGCGCCGTCAGTGCGCCGCGTCGTGCCAGTTCTGGCCCGCACCCACCGAGACCTCCAGGGGGACGTCCAGCTCGAAGGCCGCGCCCATCTGCGCGCGCAGGAGCCCCTCCATCGCGGCGCGCTCGCCCGGGGCGACCTCCACCACGAGCTCGTCGTGCACCTGCAGCAGGACGCGGGACTCGAGGCCCTGGGCATCGATCTCGCGCCGCACGCCCAGCATGGCGAGCTTGATGATGTCTGCCGCCGACCCCTGGATGGGGGCGTTGAGCGCCATCCGCTCCGCCATCTGACGGCGCTGCCGGTTGTCGCTGGTGAGGTCCGGCAGGTAGCGCCGCCGCCCCAGCACCGTCGCGGTCCATCCCGTGGCGCGCGCCTCCTCGACGACGCCGGTGAGGTAGTCCCGCACGCCGCCGAACCGCTCGAAGTAGTCGTCCATGAGGCTCTGTGCCTCGCCCGTCGAGATGCCGAGCTGCTGCGACAGCCCGAACGCGCTCAGGCCGTACGCCAGGCCGTAGCTCATGGCCTTGACCTTGGCGCGCATCTCCGCCGTGACGTCCTCGGGGGCCACCTGGAACACGCGCGACCCCACGTAGCGGTGCAGGTCCTCCCCCGTGCGGAAGGCGCTGATCAGGCCCTCGTCGCCGGACAGGTGCGCCATGATCCGCATCTCGATCTGGCTGTAGTCCGCCGTCAGCAGGGTCTCGTACCCCGGGCCCACGACGAACGCCCGCCGGATGCGCCGGCCCGCCTCCGTCCGGACGGGAATGTTCTGCAGGTTCGGGTCGACCGAACTGAGCCGGCCCGTCGCGGCGATGGTCTGGTGGAACGTCGTGTGGATCCGCCCGTCCGGCGCGACGGTCCGCAGCAGTCCCTCGACCGTGGTGCGCAGGCGAGTGACGTCGCGGTGGGCGAGCAGGTGCTCCAGGAACGGGTGCTGCGTCCGGGCGAACAGATCCTGCAGCGCCGCCGCGTCCGTGGTCCAGCCGGTCTTGATCTTCTTCGTCTTCGGCATCGCGAGCTGGTCGAAGAGCACCTCCTGCAGCTGCTTGGGGCTGCCGAGGTTCACCTCCCGCCCGATCACGTCGAACGCCGCCGCGGCGGCGTCGGCGACGCCGGCCGCGAAGTGCTTCTCCAGGTCCGTCAGGTGGTCGACGTCGGCCGCGATCCCGGCGTGCTCCATGGACGCCAGGACCCGCGACAGCGGCAGCTCGACGTCGGCCAGCAGGTGCGACGCCCCGCGATCCGTCAGCTCACCGGCGAGCACCCCGGCCAGGTCGCCGACGGCGGCGGCGCGCGCCGCCTCCACCTCTCCGGTGGCTCCACCGTCCAGGTCGAGGTCGAGCGCGCCCTGCGCGGCGGGCGGCGCCTCGCCGAGGCGCCGCCCCAGGTGCCGCTCCGCGAGGTCACCGAGGTCGTAGCCCCGCTGGTCCGGGTGGCACAGGTAGGCGGCCAGCTCGGTGTCGAAGTCGACGCCCCGCAGCTCCCAGCCACGCCCCGCGAGCGCGTGCCACGCGGCCTTCGCGCCGTGCACCACCTTCGGCGCGGCCTCGTCGGCGAGCCAGGCCGCGAGCGCCTTGTCGTCGTCGGGTCCCAGGTCCGCGGTGTCGTACACGACGGCGTGTCCGTCCGGGCTCGCGACGGCCACCTTCCAGGCGTCCCCGCCCGCGGGTGTCGTCGTGCCGGAGACGTCGAGGCCGAGGCGGCCGGTGCGGGCGGCGAGCCAGTCGGCGAGGCCGCCGGGGGCGACGTCGTCCACCTCGATCTCGATGCTGCCGGCGGCGTCCTCGGCCTCCGGCTCGCCGGCCGGGTCGACGGCGAGGATCCGGTCGCGCATCTGGCCGAACTGCAGCGCGTCGGAGACGCGGTGCACGGCCTCGCGGTCGAAGGGCGTCAGGGCGAGGTCGTCGAGGCCGGCGTCGAGGGTGACGTCGGTGAGGAGTGCGTTGAGCTCGCGGTTGGTGCGCACCTGGTCGAGGTGGTCGCGGAGCTTCTCCCCCGCCTTGCCCTTGACCTCGTCGGCGCGGGCGAGCAGTTCGTCGAGGCCGCCGAAGGTGGTGACCCACTTCGCGGCGGTCTTGGGGCCGACGCCGGGGATGCCCGGGAGGTTGTCGCTCTTCTCCCCGACGAGGGCGGCGAGGTCAGGGTACTGCCGCGGCGGCACCCCGTACTTGCCCTCGACGGCGTCGGGTGTCATGCGGGCCAGCTCGGAGACGCCCTTGACGGGGTAGAGCACGGTGACGTCGGCGTTCACGAGCTGGAGGGCGTCGCGGTCGCCGGAGCAGACGAGCACCTCCATGCCGGCGGCGGACGCCTGCGCGGCGAGGGTGGCGAGGATGTCGTCGGCCTCGATGCCCTCGGCCGACAGGTACCGCATGTGCAGGGCGTCGAGCACCTCGTGGATGAGCGGTACCTGGGAGCGGAACTCGTCGGGTGTCGCGGCGCGGCCCGCCTTGTACTCCGGGTACCTCTCGGTGCGGAAGGTGACGCGGCCGGCGTCGAAGGCGACGGCGGCGTGCGTGGGCTGCTCGTCCCGCAGGAGGTTGGTGAGCATCGAGGTGAAACCGAACACCGCGTTGGTGACCTGCCCGGAGGTGGTGGCCAGCGTGTCGGGCAGGGCGAAGAACGCCCGGTAGGCCATGGAGTGGCCGTCCACGAGGAGCAGCCGGGGGCGGGTGCCGGCGGGGGCGCCGGAAGGGAGGTCGGTTC
This sequence comes from Myceligenerans halotolerans, assembly GCF_054782975.1. Classification (NCBI taxonomy): domain Bacteria; kingdom Bacillati; phylum Actinomycetota; class Actinomycetes; order Micrococcales; family Promicromonosporaceae; genus Myceligenerans; species Myceligenerans halotolerans. The sequence continues at coordinate 69,675 of NZ_BAAGRL010000010.1, read as the reverse complement.
GCGCTTCGGTCGTCACGGGTGCAAACCTATCCCCCATGACTGACACTCAGCCCGGTGGCGCTGTGAGCACCCCCCGCGGCGCGCTGGACATGCGCGCGATGTACCCGGACGCCCCCGAGGTGACGGTGATCGACAAGCTCGGCATCGAGTTCACGGAGATCTCCGCGGAGCGGACGTCGGGGCGGATGCCGGTGGAGGGCAACACGCAGCCGGCGGGGCTCCTCCACGGTGGCTCGTCGGCGGTTCTCGCCGAGACCCTCGCGTCGGTGGCGGCCCAGGTGCACGCGGGTGCGGGCCGTCAGGCCGTGGGGATCGACCTCAACGCGACCCACCACCGCGGCGTCCGCTCGGGCACGGTCACGGGGGTCGCGACCGCCATCCATCTGGGCCGCACGACGGCGGGCTACGAGATCGTCATCACGGACGAGAGGAACAGGCGGGTCTGCACGGCTCGTCTCACGTGCATGATCATCGGCGGCTGACCCCGCCTTCCGCGCCGGGCCGTCGGCGCCGGGTCAGCCCGGGACGTGTTCCGGGTGGGACTCCTCGACGGCGGCCGGGACGGCACGGAGGTCGAGCGGGCCCGACTCCGCGGAGCGGGCGCGCCGGCGCCTCGCGATGAGGTCCTCGAGGCCGGCCCGGACGGGTCGGCGCCGGTGCTGGTCCGCGTCCTTCGCGAACGGGCTGTCCTGGGCGAGGCGGCGCAGCAGGGTGGTGGTCGGCGCGACGCGGTGGCCGCAGGCCGGGGCGAAGCCCAGGCGCGCCAGGAAGCGCTGCACGCCGCGGGTGCCGGCCACGGGCGCGGCGTAGACCTCGTCGCAGTCGTTCTCGAGCGCCAGGACGGCCACGGCGCGCAGGAGCGCGTGCCCGACGCCGCGACGCCGCGCGTCGGGCGCCACGAACACGGTGTCCAGGTACAGCGCGGGCCGGAGCATGAACAGGTGCGGGCCCACGACGCGGCCGAGCACGACGCCCACGATCCGCCCGCCGCGCTCGGCGACGAGCACGTGCCCGTCGACGGCGAGCAGCACGGAGAGCTGTTCCCGGAGCCGTTCGTGATCGCCCGCGGTCACCTGCGCGCCGGCGGGCGACTCGTCGCGTCCGCGTACCGCGAGATCCGCGATCGCCTCCAGGTCGGCGGGACCCGCCGACCTCACCTCGACTGCCGCTCGCTCTCTCACTCGCCACCTCCGCAGCTCGCACACCCCCGCGCGGTCTGGGCTCCCGCGGGTGCCGGACCGTCTTGGACGACCGTCCGACTCAGCGCACGAGAATAGGCCCCAGGCCCCGCCGTGGCCAAGTCCCGAGGCCAGGCCGCCGCGGAGGCGTCTCCTGAGCCTCGTCCACCGCGGAACCGCTCAGGAGTTCCCGACCTGATCGATCACGGCGTCGGCGACCTCGCGCATCGTCAGCCGGCGGTCCATCGACGTCTTCTGGATCCAGCGGAACGACTCCGGCTCCGTCAGGCCCATCTTCGTCATGAGCAGGCCCTTGGCGCGGTCGACCCGCTTGCGGGTCTCGAACCGCTCCTTGAGGTCGGTGACCTCGGCCTCGAGGGCTCCGAGCTGCTGGTACCGGGAGATGGCGATCTCCACCGAGGGGAGCAGGTCGGCCGGGGTGAACGGCTTGACGACGTACGCCATCGCGCCGGCGTCGCGCGCCCGCTCGACGAGCTCGGTCTGGGAGAACGCCGTCAGCAGCACCACCGGAGCGGCGTGCGCCTTGCCGATCCGCTCGGCCGCCGAGATGCCGTCCAGCTCGGGCATCTTGACGTCCATGACGACGACGTCGGGCTTGAGCTCGAGCGCCAGGTTCACGGCGGTCTCGCCGTCGCCGGCCTCGCCGACGACGTCGAACCCCGCCTCACGCAGCGTCTCCACCACGTCCATGCGGATCAGTGCCTCGTCCTCGGCGACGACGGCGCGCCGCGGGGCACGGGCCCGGGCGGCTTCCTCGGCCTTCGCCTCCTCCGTCATCGGAGGCAGATCCAGCTCTACCTGGCTGGCGTCGCCCGCGGTCGCCTCGGTCGTGGGAGTGGTCTCGTCGGTCACGGGTCACATCCTACTTGTCCGGTCACCGTGCGCAGCTTGCCGACCTGCCTCCGGGCGAGTTGTTCTTCGTCACTCCGCCGCGGTCCACATGGCGGACACCGCCCGGACAGCCCCGGCGTCACGGTGAATCGGGTGTCGACCGACGAGGGTCCGTTCGTCGCGCCGGTGACCGGGGCGGTGGTCGCGCACCGCGGCCCACAGGTGCCGTTCACGAACAACGGCCGTGCTGTGGCCGCGCTCACCGCGGGCACAGCACGGCCTCCGTCTCGTGCCCGCCGAGGGACTCGAACCCTCACCTCCGAAGAGACACGATTTTGAGTCGCGCGCGTCTGCCAGTTCCGCCAGGCGGGCCGGGGTGGCCGCACGATCGCCGTCGTGCGGCCACCACTATATCCGTTCGGAAGGGACCGACCGCCACCTTCCTGCGGTGATGCCCGGTCAGCCCTTGACGGCGCCCTGCATGATGCCGGCCACGAGCTGGCGGCCCACCACCGCGAAGATGAGGAGCAGCGGCAGCGTGACGAGGAAGACACCGGCCATGATCAGCGAGTAGTCGTTGTGGTAACCGGCCGTCAGGTTCTGCACCGCGATGGGTAGCGTCGGATTCTGCGAGCCGAGAACGATCGACGGCCAGAAGAACATCGTCCACTGCATCACGAAGATGAACAGGCCCAGCATCGAGGCTGCCGGCAGGGCCGCCGGCATGGCGATGCTCCAGAAGGTGCGGATCATGGAGGCGCCGTCCACCCGGGCGGCCTCGATCAGCTCGTACGGCAGCGCCGAGTCGAGGTACTGCGTCATCCAGAACACGCCGAACGCGGAGACCAGCGCGGGCACGATGACCGCCTGGATCTTGCCGATCCAGTCGAGCTCCGACATGAGGATGTACATCGGGATGACGCCGAGCTGTGTGGGGACGGCCATGGTGGCGATGACGAACACGAGCAGCGCGTTCCGCCCGGGGTAGCGCAGCTTCGCGAACGAGAACCCGGCCAGCGTCGACGTCAGCACGGTCGCCACCGACACGACCACGGAGATGATCACCGAGTTCGTCAGCGCGAGCCAGAAGTTGATCTGGGTGGACGACATGACGTTGGCGAACCCCGCGAAGATGCTCGGGTCGGGCAGCAGCTGCGGCAGCGCGCGCTGGGAGATCGCCACCTGGTCGGACGAGCCGAGCAGCAGCGTGTAGTACAGCGGGAACGCCGAGACGGCCAGCACGACCGCCAGGACCGCGTACGTGACCCAGCCCGGGCGGCGCACCGCGGATCCGGTGCCGTGCTGCTGCGTGCGTGCCCGCTTGCGGGCGGCGGCCTTCGCGGCCCCCTTGCCGGCGCTCTGCGCGACGGCTGCGACGGAGCTCATGAGTCCCTCCGGTCCGTGGTCGTGACGGTGCTGTCCGCGCTGTTCGTGCCCGTGGCGCCGCGCCCCGCGGCACCCGCCGAGCGCGCCTCGGCGAGCAGCCTGCGTGTCACGGCGCGTTTCACTCGCGGCGCCTTCGGGCCCGACGACGCGATCCGCTGGCTGAGCAGGAAGTTGACGAACCCGATCGCGAGGATGAGCACGAACAGCATCCACGCCACCGCGGCCGCCCGGCCGAAGTCACGCTGGTTCCCCCAGGCGACGTCGTACATGTACAGCACGGTGGTCATCCACTGCCGATCCGCGCCGCCCAGGCCCCCGGAGTCGAACAGGCGCGGCTCGTCGAAGATCTGCAGGCCGCCGATGCTGGCGGTGATGACCACGAAGATCACCGTCGAGCGGATCTGCGGCACGGTGACGGAGAAGAACTGCCGCCACGGACCGGCGCCGTCGATGGTCGCGGCCTCGTACAGGTCACGCGGCACGGCCTGCATCGCGGCCAGGAAGATCAGGGCGTTGTACCCCGTCCACCGGTAGTTCACCATGGCCGCGATCGCGAAGTGGCTGGCCAGGCGATCCTGGTGCCAGCCGATCGGCTCGAGGCCCACGGTGCTGAGGAGGTCGTTGATCAGGCCGTACTGATCGGCGAACAGGCGCCCGAAGATCAGCGACACCGCGATCGGCGCCACCACGTACGGGATCAGGACGCCCATCCGCCAGAACGTGGCGTTCCGGAGGTTCTGGTCCAGCAGCGCCGCCAGCGTGATCGCGATGACGACCTGCGGCACCGCCGAGAGCAGGAAGATCGACAGCGTGTTGACCAGCGACTTCCAGAACGTCGCCTGCCCCAGCACATCGGCGTAGTTCTGGAAGCCGACGAACTCGCCCTGCCCGCCCAGCAGGTTCCACTCGTACACCGACACCACGGCCGTGTACGCCAGCGGGAACAGGCCGGTGAGGGCGAACAGGACGAAGAACGGGGAGATGTAGAGATAGGGCGAGACCTTGACGTCCCAGCGGCCCAGGGTCTGGGAGAACCCGAGCTTTCGCGGCGCCCGGGGCGCCGGCGTCGTGGAGCCGGCGGCGGGCTCCGTGGAGGTGAGTGCGGCCATGTCGTCTTCCTGATCAGCTGCGCGAGGGATGAGGACGGTGCGTGGCGCGGTACGCGGGATGGTCACCCGCTACGCCGGGGCGTAGGGATGACCATCCCACTCACGCGTCGTGCCTGTTACAGGCCGAGCTCGTCGTAGGCCGCGAGCGACTTCTCCCAGGACGTCTCCGCGTCCTCACCCTCGGTCTCCACCCGGGTGATGCCGTCCTGGACGGTCTGGTGGATCGCGAAGTAGTTCGGGCCCTTGAACGGGTTGCCCTCGATCGCCTGGGCGCGGTTCGAGAAGATCTGGCCGACCGGCGCGTCGTTCATGAACCCGTTCGCGAACGACTGCACGGCGTCGGAGCCCTGCGCCTCGATCTGCGACGGGAAGGTGCCGGCGTTCTCGAACGCCGCGGTCTGCTGCTCGGGCGCGGTCAGCCACGCCGCCAGCGCCTTGGCCTCCTCGGTGTGCTCACCGGACGCCGGGACCGTCAGGAACGATCCGCCCCAGTTGCCACCGCCGCCGGGGAAGACGTCGGCGACGTTCCAGCCGTCGATGCCGCCGGCGCGCTCCTCGATCGGGCCGGTCATCCACGCCGGGCACAGCATCGTGGCGAAGGCGTCGTTCTGGAACCCGGAGTCCCAGTCCGGGCTCCACTGCTGGAGACCGGCCGACAGCCCCGCCTCGTCCTGCTCCATCACGGTGTCGTACAGGTCGATGATCTCGGCGTTGTCCGCGAGGGACTTGTGCGTGCCGTCCTCGTTCTCGTAGGCGTAGTCGATCTGGTTGACCAGGCCCTGGTAGATGGCATTGCCCGAGTCGTACCAGGCGGCGTCCGAGTTCTCGACGAAGTCCGCGCCCGCGGCGAAGTAGTCCTCCCACGTGGCGCCCTCGCCGCCGAGCAGCTCGGCGACCTCGTCCGGCGCGGACGGGAGACCGGCGTCCTCGAGGAGGTCCTGCCGGTAGCAGATCGCCTCGGGGCCGATGTCCGTCCCGTAGCCGATGAGCTTGCCGTCGGCGGTCGTGGCCTGTGCCACCTTCCAGTCCACCCAGCGGCCCTCGAGCTCCGGGTCGGCCATGTCGGTGAACAGGTCGGGGTACTGGGCCAGCTCGCTGATCCAGTCGACCTCGATGGCCTCGATATCGGCCAGGCCCTCGCCACCCGCGGCGAGCTTCGTGGTGAGGTTGGTCCGCGCGTCGCCGGCCTCCGCGGCCACGGTCTGCTCCACGGTGACGTTCGGGTTCTCCTCGGTGTACTTCGCGAGGAGCTCGTCGGTGTAGCCGAAGTTGTTGAAGGTGGCGACGGTGAGGGTGATCGGCTCGTCGCCGCCTTCGGTCTCACTGCCACCGCCCTCGTTGCTGCTGCCCCCACACGCGGACAGCGTGAGTGCCAGGGTGGCGATTCCGGCGGTGGCCGCGATCCGGCCACCTGATCGAGTGCTTCTGAGCACGGTTGACTCCTTTGTCTTACGGGTGTCTTGCTGACGCTTTCTTCCGACGTGCCGAGCCGGCACGTCCCTGGGGACGCCGTCCACGAGGTGCGTGGGAGCGCTTCCACCGTGTGTGGTCGCAATCGTGCCCAAGGTCACGACGCTCCGTCAAGTCCCCAAGCGGAGCCGACGACGACGATCACGCGGCATCAGGCACAATCCGGTTGCTGACATGTCAGATCGTTACTCTTTCGTGCCTCCGCCATGCCGGTCGACACGGCCTACCCGCCGTCCCCGCCCGGCACGTCGCCGGAGTCCGCCGCCAGCTCGTCCACGTCGGCGAGGGCCTGTCTCCACGCCTCGTCCGCGGTGAGCTCGCCCTGGTCCAGCGCCGTGAGCGCGGTGCCGAAGGCGTCGTCCTGGATCTGGGAGTCGAGCGGGCCCTTGTACTGCGACCGCACGCCCTCGGTACGGCGGGCGAGGATCGCCGCGGTCGGCGCGCCACCGAAGACGGGGTCGCCCTCCTGCGACGACTGGTAGACGTAGATCATCTCCTCGGTGCTCGGGAAGGTCCCCGCCACGTCGAAGGCCTCCTGCTGCTGCTCGGCCTTGGTGAGCCAGAGCACCAGCTCGGCCGCCTCGTCGCGGTGCTCGGACGTGGTCGGGACGCCCAGGAACGAGCCGCCCCAGTTGGCCGCGCCGCCCGGGAACACGTCGGCGAAGTCCCAGCCGGTCTCGGGGCCGCCGCCGGCGTTCCGCAGCTGGTCCTTGACGACGCCGAGCATCCAGCCGGGACACATGAACGTCGCGAACGACTCGTCGGTGAACGCGTTGCCACCGCCCCAGTCCCACGCCGCCTCGCCGGCGGACAGTCCGTCGGCCTGCGCCGAGACCAGGCGGTCCCACTGCGCCCGGAGGTCGTCGTTCTCGCGGACCACCAGGCGTCCGTCGATGTCGTAGTAGCCCTGGTCCAGCTGGTTCACCATCGCGTTCCAGACGTACAGCGGCTGGTCGTACCAGGCGTTGCCGGTCGCCGCCCGGTACTCGCGCCCGACGGCGAAGTAGCGGTCCCAGCCGCCGCCGTCGGCCTCGAAGTACCTGGCGACCTCCTCGCGGCCGGTCGGGAGGCCGGCCTCCGCGAACAGGTCCCTGCGATAGCAGAGCCCCATCGGGCCGATGTCGGTCCCGGCGCCGATGACCCGTCCGGACGGGGCCGTGCCCTGCTCGTACTTCCAGGGCACCCATCGCCAGCTCGACGAGTCGATGTGGTAGTCCCGCAGGTCGACGAACCTGTCGTCCACGGCCATCACCTGGCCGAGCCAGCCCTCCTCCAGAGCCACGATGTCCGGCGGGGCGGCACCCGAGGAGAATGCGTCGAACAGCGCGGCCCGGGCCTCGCCACCCTGCTCGTAGTTCGTCGCCTCGATCGTGATCCCGGGATGACTCTGCTCGTAGCTGTCGTAGAGCCCGTCGAAGCCCATGGTCCCGAACGTGGTGATCGTCAGCGTGACGGGGCCGTCGTCCTCCGGCTCGGCGTCGGCGCCGAGAATACTTGCGCAGCCGGCCAGGGTAGCGGTAGCGGCGATCACGCCGACCGCGGAAGTGGCACGGGTCTTTCGTATCATTTCTCGCTCTTCACCCTCGTTGGTGGTGCCTGACGTCGTCGTCAGCGGTTGCCCCCGTGCCACCGCGGGACGGCGACCGGCCGCCCGTTGTTGGCTGGTAACGCTCCCACAGGTCGCTGGCGGCGGACAAGGATGAAAAGGGCGCGCGGACGGGGAGCTGTCCCCGTCCGCGCGCCCTCAGCGAGCCGTCCGGTGTCAGACGGTGGCGGTCCGCCCGTCGGCCTTGGTCCCGATCCGGTGCACCAGGATCGAGTTGGTGGTCCCGGGCACCCCGACGGGCGCCCCCGAGACGACGACCACGAGGTCGCCCTTCTCGGCCAGCCCGTTGGCCTGCAGGGTCGTGTCCACCTGGCCCACCATCGCGTCCACGTTGTCCACCTTCGGCACCAGGTACTGCGTGGTCCCCCAGGTCATCGACAGCGCGTTGCGCACGCCGGCCTCCGGCGTGAACGCCAGCAGCGGGATCGACGAACGCAGCCGCGACATGCGCCGCGCCGAGTCGCCCGACTGCGTGAACGTCACCAGGTACTTCACGCCCAGCCGCTCGCCGATCTCGGCCGCCGCCCGCGTGATCGCGCCACCGCGGGTGTGGGGCGTCGAGCCCAGCGGGGCGATCCGCTCGCGACCCGCCTCCTCCGTCGCCTTGATGATCCGGGCCATCGTCTCGACCGTGACGATCGGGTACTCGCCCACCGACGTCTCGCCCGAGAGCATCACCGCGTCCGCGCCGTCGAGCACCGCGTTCGCGCAGTCCGACGCCTCCGCGCGGGTCGGCGTCGGCGAGTTCGTCATCGACTCCAGGACCTGCGTGGCCACGATCACGGGCTTGGCGTTGCGGCGCGCGAGCTCTACGATCCGCTTCTGCACCAGCGGCACCTGCTCGAGCGGCATCTCGACGGCGAGGTCGCCACGGGCCACCATGACGCCGTCGAACGCCGCCACGACCTCGGCGAGGTTCTCGACCGCCTGCGGCTTCTCGATCTTGGCGATGACGGGAACCGTGCGGTTCTCCTCCTCCATGATCCGGCGCACGTCCTCGTAGTCCTTGGCGGACCGCACGAACGACAGGGCGATGAAGTCGGCGCCCTGGCGCAGGCCCCAGCGCAGGTCGTCTGTGTCCTTCTCGGACAGCGCGGGGACCGACACGGCCACGCCCGGCAGGTTCAGGCCCTTGTTGTTGGACACGGGCCCGGCGACCTCGACGCGCGTGACGACCCGCGGGCCCTCCACGGCCTCGACGACGACGCGCACCTTGCCGTCGTCGATGAGGATCGGGTCACCCACGCGGGCGTCCTCGGTCAGGCCCTTGTGCGTGGTGGAGACCAGTTCCCTGGTGCCCTCCACGTCCTCGGTCGTGATGGTGAACCGGTCACCGACCTCGAGGAAGTGCTTCTCGTTCCCGGCGAACCGGCCCAGGCGGATCTTGGGGCCCTGCAGGTCCACGAGGACGGCCACCGAGGTGCCGGCGTCCTCCGCGGCCTGCCGGACGTTCTTGATGATCTCTGCGTGCTCGGACTGCTCGCCGTGGCTGCGGTTGATCCGCGCCACGTTCATACCGGCGTCCACCAGCTCCCGCAGTCGCTCGGGCGACGCGGTCGCGGGTCCGATGGTGCACACGATCTTTGCTCTGCGCATGTCTCCAGCCTCGTCATCTCGCGGCGCCCGCGCGTCTGTACGTGCGAGGCAGTGGCACGAACACAGGCTCGGGGTCCGCATGGCCCGCTCCGGGCCATGGTCTTCTCGGTCTCAGGCTATGCCCGCCCACGGGCATGATGCGCTGTGGGCGCGCACAACGTCAGGTGAACTTTCTGTCGGGCCCCGGGCTCAGGCCCGCAGGGCGTGGGTCCGGGGGCGCACCGGGGCGGGCAGTTCGGTGCCGCCCGCCAGGTACTCGTCCACCGCGGCGGCCGCGGCGCGGCCCTCCGCGATGGCCCACACGATGAGCGACTGACCGCGGCCCGCGTCGCCGGCCACGAACACGCCCGGCAGACTCGCAGCGTAGTCCTCGCCGCGCGCCACCAGGCCGCGATCCGTGATCTCGATACCCGTCTGCTCCTCGAGCGGCTGGGTCTCCGGTCCGGTGAAGCCCATCGCGATCAGGACCAGATCGGCCGGGATCTCCCGCTCGGTACCGGCCCGGGGAGCGCGGGCGCCGCCCGGCAGGTACTCCGTCTCGGCGACCCTCAGCGAGCGCACCCTGCCCTCGTCGTCGCCGGTGAACGCGACGGTCGAGGCGAGGTACTTCCGCTCGCCGCCCTCCTCGTGGGAGCTGGAGACCTCGAACAGGATCGGGTCGGTCGGCCACGGCTGGTTCGCGGGCCGCTCGCTCGGCGGCCTGCGGCCGATCGCGAGCGTCGTGACGCTGGCGGCGCCCTGCCGCAGCGCGGTCCCGACGCAGTCCGAGCCGGTGTCGCCGCCGCCGATCACGACGACGTGCTTGCCCGCCGCCGACGGCGCGCCCTGCGGCAGCTCCGGCAGCGACCCGTCGTCGGCGGCGTGGGCCACCACCTCGTTCTGCGGCGTCAGGAAGTCCATCGCGAAGTGCACGCCGTCCAGCTCCCGGCCGGGCAGGCGCAGGTCGCGCGGGACCGTCGCGCCCGTGGCGACGACGACGGCGTCGAACCGGCGCCGCAGCGCGTCCCAGGAGATGTCCCGGCCGATCTCGACGCCGGGCCGGAAGCGCGTGCCCTCGGCCTCCATCTGCGCCAGGCGGCGGTCGATGTGCTGCTTCTCCAGCTTGAAGTCCGGGATGCCGTACCGCAGCAGGCCGCCGATCGCGTCGTCCCGCTCGTACACGACGACGGTGTGCCCGGCACGCGTGAGCTGCTGCGCCGCGGCGAGCCCGGCCGGCCCGGAGCCGACGACGGCGACCGTGGAGTCGGTCAGACGCTCGGGCACGTGCGGGGTGACGAGCCCGCGCGCGAACGCCTCGTCGATGATGGACACCTCGACGTTCTTGATCGTCACGGCCGGCTGGTTGATGCCCAGCACGCACGAGGTCTCGCACGGGGCCGGGCACACGCGCCCGGTGAACTCCGGGAAGTTGTTGGTCGCGTGCAGCCGGTCGATGGCGTCGCCCCACTGGCCGCGCCACACCAGGTCGTTCCACTCCGGGATGAGGTTGCCCAGCGGGCAGCCCTGGTGGCAGAACGGGATGCCGCAGTCCATGCAGCGCCCGGCCTGCTCCTTGAGGAACGGCTGCCCGGCGACCCGCACGTCGTGCGTGTCCTTCCAGTCCAGCAGTCGTACCTCAACGGGACGGTTCGGCGGGAGTTCCCGCTCGGTCACCTTCAGAAACCCCCGCGGGTCAGCCACGAGCCACCTCCATGATCCGGTCCCACTGCGCGGGGTCCCACTCGTTCTCGTCCAGATGATGCGTCGCGAGCGCCTCGCGCACGCGAGCCCAGCCCGGGGGCAGGACGCGCGTGAAGCGCTCGCGGGCGTCCGGGTCCTCCAGCAGCTCGCCCGCCACGAGCGAGCCCGTCTCGGCCCGGTGCCGCTCCAGCAGGGTGCGGACCGTGTCCCAGTCGGCGTCGTCGAGCGGCGTCAGCGACAGCTCGCCCGACGCCAGCGCGGTCGGGTTGGTCGCGCCGTCGCGCAGGTTCAGCACGTACGCGATTCCGCCGGACATGCCCGCGCCGACGTTCCGGCCCGTCGGGCCCAGCACCAGCACGGTGCCGCCCGTCATGTACTCGCAGGCGTGGTCGCCCACGCCCTCGGTCACCAGGGTGGCGCCGGAGTTGCGCACGCCGAAGCGCTCGCCGACCCGGCCGCGCAGGAAGACCTCGCCGGACGTGGCGCCGTACCCGATGACGTTGCCGGCGATGACGTTCGCCGCGCCGTCGAGCACCGCCGCCCGGTCGGGGCGCACCACGATGCGGCCGCCCGAGAGGCCCTTGCCCAGGTAGTCGTTCGCGTCGCCGTACAGGCGCAGCGTCACGCCGCGCGGGACGAACGCCCCGAAGGACTGGCCGGCCGATCCGGTGAGGGTCACGTCGATCGTGCCGTCCGGCAGCCCGTCGCCGCCGTAGCGCCGGGTCACCTCGTGGCCCAGCAGCGTGCCGACCGTGCGGTTGACGTTGCGCACCGGCAGCTCGACCGTCACGGGCTCGCCACGCTCCAGGGCGGGCCCGGCGGCCGAGATCAGCTGGTTGTCGAGCGCGCGGTCCAGGCCGTGGTCCTGGTCCTGGGTGCGGTGCAGCGCCGAGCCGGCCGGCGGCTCGATGCGCTCCAGCACCGGGCCGAGGTCGAGGCCCTGCGCCTTCCAGTGGTCCACGGCCTTGCGGGTGTCCAGCACCTGCACGTGGCCCACCGCCTCCTCGAGGGAGCGGAAGCCGAGCGCCGCGAGGTGCTCGCGGACCTCCTGGGCGATGAACTCGAAGAAGTTCTCGACGAACTCCGGCTTGCCCGTGAACCGCTTGCGCAGCTCGGGGTTCTGCGTCGCCACGCCCACCGGGCAGGTGTCCAGGTGGCACACGCGCATCATGACGCAGCCCGAGACGACCATCGGCGCCGTGGCGAAGCCGTACTCCTCCGCGCCGAGCAGCGCGGCCACGACGACGTCGCGGCCGGTCTTCATCTGGCCGTCCACCTGCACGGTGATGCGGTCGCGCAGGTTGTTCAGCACGAGCGTCTGCTGGGTCTCGGCCAGGCCGATCTCCCACGGCGTGCCCGCGTGCTTGAGCGAGGTGAGCGGGGACGCGCCGGTGCCGCCGTCGTGCCCCGAGATGAGGACGACGTCCGCCCGCGCCTTGGAGACGCCGGTGGCGACCGTGCCGACGCCGAACTCGCTCACGAGCTTGACGTGGATCCGCGCGGCCGGGTTGGCGTTCTTCGCGTCGTGGATGAGCTGCTTGAGGTCCTCGATCGAGTAGATGTCGTGGTGCGGCGGCGGCGAGATGAGCCCGACGCCGGGCGTGGAGTGCCGGGTGCGCGCCACCCACGGGTAGACCTTGTTGCCGGGCAGCTGTCCGCCCTCGCCGGGCTTGGCGCCCTGCGCGAGCTTGATCTGGATGTCGTCGGCGTTGGTCAGGTACTCCGACGTCACGCCGAAGCGGCCCGAGGCGATCTGCTTGACCTTGCTGCGGCGGGCCGGGTCGTGGAGGCGCTCGGAGTTCTCGCCACCCTCGCCCGTGTTGGAGCGTCCGCCGAGGCGGTTCATCGCGATCGCGAGCGTCTCGTGGGCCTCCGCGGAGATGGAGCCGTAGGACATCGCCCCGGTGTTGAACCGCTTGACGATCTCGGAGACGGACTCGACCTCGTCGATCGGCACCGGCTCGCGGTCCGGGCTGAACCGCAGCAGGCCGCGCAGCGTCATGAGCCGCTGGGACTGCTCGTCGACCCGGCGCGTGTACTGCCGGAACACGTCCATCCGGCCCTCACGCGTGGCGTGCTGCAGCCGGAACACGGTCTCCGGGTCGAAGAGGTGCTCCTCGCCGTCGCGGCGCCACTGGTACTCGCCGCCGGTGGTGAGGCGGTCGGCGGGGCCGCGGTTGCCCGAGCGGGGGTAGGCCTCGGCGTGCCGCGCGGCCGTCTCGGCCGCGATGACGTCGAGCCCGATGCCGCCCAGGCGCGACGTCGTGCCGGTGAAGTAGTTCTCGACGAGCTCGTGCGAGAGCCCGACGGCCTCGAAGATCTGGGCGCCGCGGTAGGACATGATCGTGGAGATGCCCATCTTGGACATCACCTTGAGCACGCCCTTGCCGAGGGCCTTGATGAGGTTCGCGACGGCCGCCGTGGGGGTCACGCCGAGGTAGCCGCGGAGGGCCAGGTCCTCGACCGTCTCCATCGCGAGGTACGGGTTGACCGCGGCGGCGCCGTACCCGATCAGGAGCGCGACGTGGTGCACCTCGCGCACGTCGCCGGCCTCGACGACGAGCGAGACCCGCGTGCGGGTGTGCTTGCGCACGAGGTGGTGGTGCACGGCGCTGGTCAGCAGCAGGGACGGGATCGGGGCGAGCTCGGCGGTGGAGTGCCGGTCGGACAGCACGATGAAGCTCGCGCCGGCCTCCACGTGGGCGTCGACCTCGGCGAAGATCTCCTCGAGACGCGCGTGCAGCGCCGCTCCCCCGCCCGACACGTCGTACAGGCCGCGCACGACCTCGCTGCGGAACACTCCCTCGAGGTCCGGGTCGCGGTCCACGTGCACGATCTTGGCGAGCTTGTCGTTGTCGAGCACGGGGAAGCCGACGACGAGCTTGCGCGCGTGCTCCGGCAGGTCGGCCAGCAGGTTCGGCTCCGGGCCGATGGCGCTGCCGATCGACGTCACCAGCTCCTCGCGGATGGCGTCCAGCGGCGGGTTGGTCACCTGCGCGAACATCTGCGTGAAGTAGTCGAACAGCAGACGCGGGCGCTGCGAGAGCACCGCGATCGGGGTGTCGGACCCCATCGCGCCGAGTGGTTCGGCGGCCGTCGACGCCATCGGCGTCAGGAGGATCTTCAGCTCCTCCTCCGTGTACCCGAAGGCCCGCTGGCGGCGGCGCACGGACGCGGTGCTGTGCGCGACGTGCTCCCGCTCGGGCAGGTCGTCGAGGTGCACGGAGTGCTCGTCGATCCACTGGCGGTACGGGTGGCGCGTGGCCAGGCCCGTCTTGACCTCGTCATCCTCGACGATCCGGCCCGAGCCGGTGTCGACCAGGAACATCCGGCCGGGCTCGAGGCGGCCCTTGCGCACCACCGAGGCGGGGTCGATGTCGAGCACGCCGGCCTCGGAGGCCAGGACCACGAGGCCGTCGTCGGTCACCCAGAACCGGCCCGGGCGCAGGCCGTTGCGGTCCAGCACCGCGCCGATCAGCTCGCCGTCGGTGAACGTGAGGGCGGCCGGGCCGTCCCACGGCTCGATGAGGTTGGAGTTGTACTCGTAGAACGCGCGCCGGTCGGCGTCCATCTCGGTGTGGTTCTCCCACGCCTCGGGCACCATCATCAGCACGGCGTGCGGGAGGGAGCGGCCGGACAGGTGCAGCAGCTCCAGCACCTCGTCGAAGCTCGCCGAGTCGCTGGCCCCGGGCGAGCACACCGGGCGCAGCTGGTCGAAGTCGCCGAGCACGTCCGAGGCCATGGTGCCCTCGCGGGCCGCCACCCAGTTGCGGTTCCCGCGCACGGTGTTGATCTCGCCGTTGTGGGCGATGGTGCGGAAGGGCTGGGCCAGCGGCCAGGACGGGAACGTGTTCGTGGAGAAGCGCGAGTGCACGAGCGCGATCTCGGTCGCGTACCGCGGGTCCTGGAGGTCCCCGAAGAACGGCTCGAGCTGGGCCGTGGTGAGCATGCCCTTGTACGTGACCGTGCGCGCCGAGAGCGAGGCGAAGTACAGGTCCAGCTCCCGCTCCGCGCGCTTGCGCAGGCGGTAGCAGCGGCGGTCGAGGTCGATGCCGCCGAGCTCCCGGGACGGGTCGGCCACCACGAGCTGGCGGAACACCGGCATGCTGGCGCGGGCCGTTGGGCCCACCATCGAGGCGTCGACCGGCACGTCCCGCCAGGAGAGCACGTCGAGCTTCTCCTCGGCCGCAAGGGCCTCGACGCGCGCGACGACCTGGTCGCGCTCCGCGTCGTCCGTGGGCAGGAACGCGGTCCCGATGGCGTACCTGCCGGCGGGCGGCAGCTCCGCGTCCACCACGTCGCGCAGGAACGCGTCGGGGATCTGCGTCAGGATGCCGGCACCGTCCCCGGTGTCCTCCTCCGCGCCGACCGCGCCGCGGTGGTCCAGGTTCAGCAGGGCGGTCAGACCGGCGTCCACGATGTCGCGTCCGGGCGTGCCGCGGAGCGTGGCGACGAACGCCACACCGCAGGCATCATGCTCCGCGGACGGGTCGTAGAGCCCTCGGGCTTCGTTCCGGTGCAACGGCATGGTCATGGATCCTCACAGACGTCCGGGCACGCCGGACGCACATCGAACTGGTCACCGGGGCGCCGTCGGCCCGGAATCGGACTGGGCGCGCTCCCGATGGGTGGTCGGTCGCTCACGCCCTTCGCATGGTCTCGGGTACCGGCCCGGTGGTGTCCGGACCCGATCCCCGTTCCACCGATTCCTCCCGCTGAGGGAACCGGCGTGCCAGGACTGCCGAGACTGCCAGAGCCACGAGGCCCAGGACCACCGACGTCCAGACATTGAGCCGGAGACCCAGCAGGATCTCCGTCTCGTCGATCCGCATCATCTCGATCCAGACCCGGCCGAGAGTGTAGAGCACGACGTACGCCCAGAATACCCGGCCATGACCGAACTTGAACCGTCGGTCGAGGAAAAGCAGAACTCCGGCGGCGGCGACATACCACAGGATCTCGTACAGGAAGGTCGGGTGGAAGGTGGTGCCCTCGGGGTAGGCGACACCCGTGGCGGGGTTCGTCACGAGGTGCTCGCGGGAGATCTCCAGCGCCCACGGCATGTCCGTGGGCCGCCCGTACAGCTCCTGGTTGAACCAGCTGCCGAGGCGCCCGACCGCCTGCCCCAGGAGCAGGCCCGGGGCCAGGGCGTCGGCGAACGAGGGCAGCCGCAGGCCGCGCGTCCGGCACCCGATCCACGCGCCCAGCGCGCCGAACGCCAGCGCGCCGTAGAACGACAGGCCGCCCTCCCAGACGCGCAGCGCGGCGAGCGGATCGGCGCCGGACCCGAAGTAGGTACCGGGCATGGACAGCACGTGATAGGCCCGCGCGCCGACGAGACCGAACGGCACGGTCCAGAACGCGATGTCCACCACGTCCCACGGGTCACCGCCGCGCGCCCGCCAGCGCACCATCGTCACCCAGGCCGCCACGACGATCCCCGCCAGCAGCGCCACCGCGTAGGCCCGGACCGGGACGACGCCCAGGTACCAGGTGTGCTCGGGCGGGCTGGGCAGGCTCGCGGGAAGCCACGACGGGATCACGTACGCTCCGGGATGCTCGGCGGCAGGTCAGTGCGCGCCGTGCGCGGCACGTGCCGACCGTACCCCGGAAGCCAGGTCGCGGGTGAGCTCGGCCAGATCGCTGAGACGCGCGTCCCACGGCTCGTCCCCGAGCAGGGTACGGACCAGGGCGGACCCGACGATCACGCCGTCGGCCCAGCGGCCCACCTCGGCGGCCTGTGCCCCGGTGGACACGCCGATGCCCACGCAGACGTGCTCCGCGCCCGCCGCCCGCGTGTCGGCCACGAGCCGCTCGGCCCGGTCACCCACGCTGGCCCGCACGCCCGTGACGCCCATGAGGGACGTCGCGTAGACGAACCCGCGCGACGCGTGCGCCGTGAGCGCCAGCCGCTCCGGCGTGGAGCTCGGCGCGACGAGGAACACCCGGTCCAGGCCGAGCTCGTCGCTCGCCGCGACCCAGGCACCGGCCTCGTCGGGGATGAGGTCCGGCGTGATGAGCCCGGAACCGCCCGCGGCGGCCAGGTCCCGCGCGAACTCCCCGACGCCGTACCGCAGCACCGGGTTCCAGTAGGTCATCGGCAGCACCGCGACGTGCGGGGCGTGCTCCCGGATCCGGCGCATCGCCTCGAACACGTGCGCCACGCGGACGCCGCCGTCGAGCGCGGCCTGGGCCGCCTCCTGGATCACCAGGCCGTCCATCACCGGGTCGGAGTACGGGATGCCGAGCTCGATGATGTCCACGCCGTTGTCCGTCAGCGTGAGCATGGCCTCGATCGACCGCTCCACGTCCGGGAAGCCCACGGGGAGGTAACCCACCAGCGCGGGCCGGTTCTCCTCGTCGCGCAGGCGCGCGATCAGCTCGCCGGCGCGGGGCGCGACGCCCACCGCACCCGCCGTCGTCCCCGTTCCGGTCCCCGGCTCCGCGGCCGGGCTCGTCGAGACCATCACCCTCGTCCCTCCATCTTCTCCAGTTCCTCGGAAGCCACGCCCTCGTCGAGCAGGCCGAACCACCGCGCCGCGGTGGCCACGTCCTTGTCGCCGCGGCCCGACAGGTTCACGAGGATCGTGTACGGCTCGCCCTCCGGGCCGGTCCTGCCCTCGGCGACGGCCCGGCGGCCCAGCCGCAGCGCGCCCGCCAGGGCGTGCGCTGACTCGATCGCGGGGATGATGCCCTCCGTGTGGCACAGCAGCCGGAAGGCCTCCATGGCCTCGTCGTCGGTCACGGGCTCGTACTCGGCCCGGCCGAGGTCGTGCAGCCACGAGTGCGCCGGGCCGACGCTCGGGTAGTCCAGTCCCGCCGACACCGAGTGGCTGGGGCGGGTCTGCCCGTCGTCGTCCTGCAGCAGGTAGGAGCGCGCGCCGTGCAGCACGCCGGGCGAGCCGCCGGAGAACCGCGCGGCGTGCCGGCCGGTCCCGACGCCCTCGCCGCCGGCCTCGAAGCCGTACAGCGCCACGCCCTCGTCGTCCAGGAACGCGTTGAAGATGCCGAGCGCGTTCGAGCCGCCGCCCACGCAGGCCGCGACCACGTCGGGCAGCCGGCCCGTGCGCTCCAGCATCTGACCGCGCGCCTCCTCGCCGATGATGCGGTGGAACTGCCGCACCATCTCCGGGAACGGGTGGGGGCCGGTGACGGTGCCCAGCACGTAGTGCGTGTGCTCGACGTTGGTCACCCAGTCCCGCAGCGCCTCGTTGATCGCGTCCTTGAGGGTGCGCGTACCGGCGGTCACCGGCACCACCTCGGCGCCGAGCAGCCGCATCCGGGCGACGTTCAGCGCCTGCCGGCGCGTGTCCTCCTCGCCCATGTAGATGACGCACTCGAGGTCCATCAGGGCGGCGGCGGTCGCCGTCGCGACGCCGTGCTGGCCCGCCCCGGTCTCCGCGATCACGCGGCGCTTGCCCATGCGCTTGACCAGCAGCGCCTGGCCCAGCACGTTGTTGATCTTGTGCGAGCCGGTGTGGTTCAGGTCCTCGCGCTTGAGCAGGACACGCACTCCCGGGTGCGCCGGGGCGGGAGGTTCGCCCGCCCCTGTGGCGTGCGCCGCGAACCGCGGCACCTCGGTCAGCGGGCTCGGGCGGCCGGTGTACTCACGGTGCAGCCGGGCGAGCTCGTCGACGAACGCCGGATCCCCGGCCGCCTTCGCGTACTCGGTCTCGAGCTCGTCGAGGGCCGCGATGAGCGCCTCCGGCACGAACCGGCCGCCGAACTCGCCGAAGTACGGCCCGGTCACGTCCGCCAGGCGTTCGGCCAGGCTCATGGATGGTCTCCTTTGCGATGCTGCGTTCTCGTCGTTGTTCGCGTCGTTCGGTCGCGGGCGACGGCCGTCGCGGCCGGGTCAGGGTCGCACGGAGCGCAGCGACGGGTGCGCACCCGCGGCCACGAGGTCCGCCACCGAGGCGCGGGGCGCCTCGCCCGTGACGAGGGCCTCGCCCACGAGGACGGCGTCGGCTCCCGCCCGTGCCATCTCCATGACGTCCCGCGGCCCGCCGATGCCGGACTCCGCGATCCGCACCACGTCGTCGGGGACGTACGGGGCGAGCCGCTGGAACACCGTCATGTCGATCTCGAGGGTCTTGAGGTTGCGGTGGTTGATGCCCACGACGCGGGCGCCGGCGTCCAGCGCGCGGCGCACCTCCTCCAGGTCGTGCGCCTCGACCAGCGCGGTCATGCCGAGCGAGTGCACGCGCTCGATCAGCGAGGTCAGCACCGTCTGCTCCAGTGCGGCCACGATGAGAAGAACGATGTCGGCCCCGTGCGCGCGGGCCTCCCACACCTGGTACGGCGTGACGATGAAGTCCTTGCGCAGCACGGGCACGTCCACGCGGGCGCGTACCTCGTCGAGGTCCGCCAGCGACCCGGAGAACCGGCGCTGCTCCGTGAGCACGGAGATCGCCGCCGCGCCGCCGTGCGCGTACTCGACCGCCAGCGCGGCCGGGTCGGTGATGGGAGCGAGTGACCCCTTGGACGGGCTGGACCGCTTCACCTCCGCGATGACGGCGACGGCCTCGGGGTCCTTGAGCCGGCCGACGGCGTCGAGCGCTCCGGGGACGCGCTGCGCCTTCTCCTTGAGGTCGTCGAGCGGCGTGCGCGCCTCACGTTCCGCGAGGTCCTCGAGGACCCCTGCGACGATGTCGTCCAGGACCGCCATACGTGTGCCTCCCGTGCGATTGCCTGAGCTGCGGTGTCCGCTCCGCGGTTCATCGTAGGACGTTGCGGACGGTGTCCCGGCCACTCGCCACCTGTCGGGACGGGTGTGCGCTCCCAGCATGGACCATGCGGACCATCCGGGCAGCCCGGAACGGCCGGCGCGGCGCGGGCTCCCGTCGGGCGCGGGTCGTCCGGGCCGCGTCACGGGGCGGTCCGGGCGATCGTGGCCGCCGCGCGGGCGATCTCGTCGCGAGTCAGGGTGGAGCGGGCCGTGAGGCGCAGGCGGGGCCACGGGACGGACGGGGGCCGGAAGCAGTGGACGCCGATGCCCGCGGCGCGGCAGCGGGCGGCCCAGGCGACGGCGTCGGCGGCCGTGGGTGCGGGCACGGAGACAACGGCGGCGGCGGGCCGGGTCGCGTCGAGGCCGGCCGCGCGGAGCCGGTCGGACAGGTCGGCCGCGGCCGCGCGGCATCGTTCGGCGCGCTCGGGCTCGCGCCGCAGCCCGGCGAGGGCGGCGAGGGCGGCGGCGGTGGCGGCGGGGGCGAGGCCGGTGTCGAACATGAAGGTGCGCGCGGCGCTGACGAGGTACTCGATGACGGGGGCGGGTCCGAGGATCGCCCCGCCCTGGGAGCCGAGGGCCTTGGACAGGGTGAGGGTGGTGACGACGCCGGGCGCGCCGGCGAGCCCGGCGTCGTGCACGCTGCCGCGTCCGCCGTCACCGACGACGCCGAGCCCGTGCGCGTCGTCCACGAGCAGGCCGGCCCCGGCGGCGCGGCACACCCGGGCGAGCTCGCGCAGGGGTGCGACGTCGCCGTCGACGGAGAAGACGCCGTCGGTCACCACGAGGGCGGGGCGGGCGTCGCCGGGTGCGGCGGGTTCCTCGCCGCTCGTCCTCTCGGCGAGCTGCGCGGCGACGTCGGCGGGCGAGGCGTGGGCGGCGACGCGGACCTCTCCCCCGGCGAGGCGGCAGCCGTCGATGACCGAGGCGTGGTTCCCGGCGTCGGACACGAGGAGGCTGCCGCGCGGGGCGAGGGCCGCGCACGCGCCGAGGTTCGCGGCGTACCCGCTCGCGAGGACGAGGGCGGCCTCGGCGCCGCAGAAGTCGGCGAGCTCGGCCTCGAGCTCGGCGTGCAGTGCGGTGGAGCCGGTCACGAGGCGCGATCCGGTCGCGCCGGCGCCCCAGGTGCGGGCGGCGTCGGCCGCGGCGCCGGTCACCTCGGGGTGCCGGGCGAGGGAGAGGTAGTCGTTGCTCGCGAGGTCGAGGGCCCGGTCGCCGGCGGCGCGCGGGTGGATCTCGCGCAGCAGGCCGGCCCGGCGGCGGCGGTCGGTCTCGCCGCCGATCCAGCCGAAGGGGTCGCGCCCGGACGGCCCGGACGGCCCGGACCGCGCGCTGGTTTGTAGGTTTCCCATCATTGCTCCCTGAGTCCCTGCGAAGGTATCCGCCGGACCATCGGCTGTGACCTGCCGGGAGGCACACAGCCCGGGGAGGATGTTGTCGCTAACCCACAGTTCCCGTAGGGGCGGTCGTGCATCAGGATCGGACGTCATGAGCACCGTCGCCCTGCCCGAACTGCTGTCCTCCCTCGTCGCCAAGGGGCTCGCCGCCGACCCGGACGACCCGGTCACGCGCGCCGAGGCGCTGGCCGTGCTGGCCACCGGCGACGAGGACCTCCTGGACGTCGTCGCGGCGGCCGGGCGGGTGCGGCGACGCTGGTTCGGCAACCGCGTGAAGCTGAACTACCTGGTCAACCTCAAGTCCGGGCTGTGCCCGGAGGACTGCTTCTACTGCTCGCAGCGGCTGGGTTCGGAGGCGGACGTGCTGAAGTACACGTGGCTCTCGCCCGGTGACGCCGCCGACGCGGCGGCCGCCGGGGTCGCGGGCGGCGCGAAGCGGGTCTGCCTCGTGGCCAGCGGGCGCGGCCCCACGGACCGCGACGTGGACCGCGTCTCCCGGGTCGTCGAGGCCGTCCGCGAGCGCAACCCGGAGGTGGAGGTGTGCGCGTGCCTGGGTCTGCTGGGCGACGGGCAGGCGGCGCGGCTGCGCGAGGCGGGCGTGGACGCGTACAACCACAACCTGAACACATCCGAGGCGACCTACCGGGACATCTGCACCACGCACGAGTTCTCCGACCGGGTGGAGACGGTGGAGCGGGCGAAGGACGCGGGGCTGTCGCCCTGCTCGGGCCTGATCGCGGGGATGGGCGAGACGGCCGAGGACCTGGTGGACGTGGCGCTGGAGCTGCGGTCACTGGGGCCGGACTCGGTGCCGGTGAACTTCCTCATGCCGTTCGAGGGGACGCCGCTGGCCGGGACGTGGGAGCTGACGCCGGCGAAGGCGCTGCGGATCCTGGCGATGGTGCGGTTCGTGCACCCGGACGTGGAGGTGCGGCTGGCGGGAGGCCGGGAGCTGCACCTGCGGACGCTGCAGCCGCTGGCGCTGCACTGCGCGAACTCGGTGTTCCTCGGCGACTACCTGACGAGCGAGGGCCAGGCGGGCAGGGCGGACCTGGAGCTGATCGCGGACGCGGGGTTCGTCGTCGAGGGCGCGGGCACGGACACGATGCCGGAGTACCGGCGCGACGCCGTGCCGCGTAAGCGCGGGGCGGGAACCGAGGTGGCGCCCAATGCGTGAGGCCTCCGGGGGCGACGGCGGTCGCCCGGGAGCCGCCGTCGGACGCGAACGGCTGCCCGCCGCCGAGCTCCTCGCGCTCGACCGGGCGCACGTGTGGCACCCGTACGGGCCGATGCCGGGGACGACGGCGCCGCTGGTGGTCGAGTCCGCCGAGGGCGTCAAGCTGCGGCTGGCCGAGCCGGCGTGGGGGCAGCGCGAGCTGGTCGACGGGATGTCGTCCTGGTGGGCGGCGATCCACGGCTACCGGCACCCCGTGCTCGACGCGGCGGTGCGCGACCAGCTCGGCCGGATGAGCCATGTCATGTTCGGCGGGCTGACGCACGAGCCCGCCGTGCGGCTGGCGGCGCGGCTGGTGGAGATCACGCCGGAACCGCTGCGGCACGTGTTCCTCGCGGACTCGGGGTCGGTCGCGGTCGAGGTGGCGCTGAAGATGTGCCTGCAGTACTGGGCGTCGGTGGGGCGGCCGGGCAAGCGCCGCTTCCTCACCTGGCGCGGCGGGTACCACGGCGACACGTGGCACACGATGTCGGTGTGCGACCCGGTCGGCGGGATGCACGCCCTGTGGTCGGGCGCGCTGCCGGAGCAGGTGTTCGCCCCGGCACCCCCGGCGGGATCCGGCGCGGCACCGGCGGCGGGATCCGGCGCGGCGCACGCCGGCGGTACGGCCGGAGGCGGTACCGCCGGAGATGGCACGGCCGACGCCGGCTACGTCGCGGTGCTGGACGCGCTGGTCGCCCAGCACGCGCACGAGCTGGCCGCCGTGATCGTGGAGCCCGTGGTGCAGGGGGCGGGCGGGATGCGGTTCCACTCCCCCGCCTACGTCCGCGCCGTGCGCGAGATCTGTGACCGCCACGACGTGCTGCTCGTGCTCGACGAGATCGCGACCGGGTTCGGCCGGACGGGCGCCCTGTTCGCGGCGGAGCACGCCGGGATCACGCCGGACGTGATGTGCCTCGGCAAGGCCCTGACCGGCGGCTACCTCACACTGGGCGCGACGCTCTGCACGCCGCGCGTCGCGGACGGCATCTCGCGCGGCGACGTGCCGGTGCTGGCGCACGGGCCGACGTTCATGGGCAACCCGCTGGCCACGGCGGTCGCGGGCGCGTCCGTGGACCTGCTGCTCGGCCAGGACTGGCGGGCCGAGGTGCACCGGATCGAGGCGGGCCTGCGCGCGGGTCTGGCTCCGGCCCGGGACCTGCCCGGGGTGCGGGACGTGCGCGTGCTCGGCGCGATCGGCGTCGTGCAGCTCGACCACGATGTCGACGTGCCGGCCGCGACGCGCGCCGCCGTCGGCGAGGGCGTCTGGCTGCGGCCGTTCCGCGACACGATCTACACGATGCCGCCGTACGTCACCGGGGACGCCGACCTCGCGCGCGTCTGCGCCGCGGTCGTGGCCGCGGCCCGGGCGTCCGCATGACGGCGCCACGGACGGGCGGCGGACCCGGCACGCGCGGTAGCTCGCCTCGCGCCGCCGGCGAGTCGGCCGTAGGCGTGGCATCGCCGCGGACGGGCGGCGGACCGGACGCACGGGCGACCTCGCATCGGGCGAACGGCAGGCCGGGCGCCGGCAGCGCGGGCCGCCTCGGCGACGTGCTCGTCGTCACGGGGACGGGGACCGGCGTCGGCAAGACCGTGGTCACGGCCGCGATCGCGGCGGCAGCCCTCGGGCAGGGGCGGTCGGTCGCGGTGGTCAAGCCCGCGCAGACCGGGGTGTCCGACGGCGAACCGGGTGACGTCCACGAGATCGCTCGCCTCGCGAGCGGCGTGACGGTGCACGAGCACGCCCGCTACCCCGAACCGCTCGCCCCGGCCACCGCCGCCCGGCGCGCGGGCCTGCCGGCGGTCCGGACGGACGACGTCGCCCGCGAGGTCCGGCGGCTGGCCGCGGGTCACGACCTGGTCCTCGTCGAGGGCGCCGGCGGCCTGCTCGTGAGATTCGACGACGACGGCACCACCCTGGCGGACCTCGCGCTCACCCTCGACGCACCGCTGGTGATCGTGGCGGCCGCCGGCCTGGGCACGCTCAACGCGACCGCGCTCACGGCCGAGGCCCTGCGGCACCGCGGGCTCACGTGCCGCGGCGTGGTCATCGGCAGCATGCCCGCGGACCCGGACCTGGCGTCCCGCTGCAACATCGAGGACCTGCCCCGCGTGGCGGACGCCCCGCTCCTGGGCGTGATGCCGGAGGGAGCAGGCGCCCTGCCGCCGCAGGAGTTCCGTACCCGCGCGGACGACTGGCTCGCCGGGGCTTCCATGCCCGACCGGGCCGGCTTCCGGACATCCGCGCCGGGGCGACCCATCGCGACGGCCCTCGACCATGAGGTTGCCCACGCGCCATGAGCTTCCTTACGCCACGACCCCCTGATCCGTAAGCAGGCTCATGGTTCGCCAGCGAACTCACGGGTCAGAGCCAGGGCGTGAGGTACGGGATCAGCGGCGGGAGGTTGCGGAGGATGCCGAACGCCACCAGGGAGCCCAGGAAGGCCCACGGCGTCCAGGAGGGGAGCCGAGGGCCCTCCAGACCGCGGGCCCGGTAGAGGAACCACACCCCCCACAGCACCACCAGCGCCGGCGCGAGCAGCACCCACAGCGGGTTCATCGCCCAGGCGCCCGCCAGGTCGAGATGCGCCATCTCGTACGTGCCGCGCAGGCCGCCGCACAGCGGGCACGCCAGCCCGGTGAAGAGCAGCAAGGGGCAGAAGCCGTAGCTGTTCGGCTCGTGCGGGGTACGCAGCGCCACGAGGAGCGTCCCTGCGGCGACCGATCCGGCCGTGATCAGCGGCGCGCGCAGACGGCGGAGCAGCGACTCAGAGCCGGAGCCGCGGCCAGGGTTCGCCGCGGCGGGAACGCCCTCGCCCCGGCCGGCCACGACCGCCGTCGTCGGCTCAGGCATGCCTCGTCACCCGGCGCGCCATGAGTTGCCGGTCGCCACCAGGTACGCAACGACGCCGGCGCCGACCAGCGTCAGGACGACCGACGCCCAGCCCAGCACCACGCCCGCCGTCGCGACACCCTCGTTGTCGGCCTCGCCGGCCCGTACCGCGCGGCGGCCGTCGTTCCCGACGAGGATCGCGGGGATACCGGTCAGCACGCCGAGGAAGAGCAGGAACGACGCACCGCCGAGCACGAGGGACCAGACGCCCAGCGAGTTGCGGGCCCGGCCGGGCGCCGTCGTGCTCATCGCTGCCCCAGGCCCATTCCCTTGAGCACGCCGCCCACCACGAGGCTGCCGGCGCAGACCACCAGACCGGCCCAGAACAGCCAGAACGCGCCGTCCACGACGACGCCGGCCGTCGACACCAGGGCGCCGATCATGACGCCGATCATCGTGACCCAGGCGGCCACCGTGTGCCCGTGGTTGTGCGGCGGGGCGGCCTCCGGCAGGTAGGCGACCTCGGCGGCTGCGGACTGGTTCTCGGTCATCGTGGTGTGGTGCCTTTCGACGTCAGGATCGTGAGCGGCCGTGCCGCCCTGACCCAGCCTAACGGTCATCGCGCGTCGGGTCCTCGCCACGCGTGAGGGCGTCCCAGTCGCCGGCCGGATCGGGCTCGTCCTGCCCGGACGCCGCCGTCGGCGACGCCGCCCGCGGAGACCCGGAGGCCGGGATCCCGGACCCCGGAGACTCCGCCCCCGGCGATCCGGAGGGGACCCCGCCCGGGCCTGCGTCCCGCTCGTGGCGGCGGGAGGCCCGGGGCCAGCGCCGGGCCGCGAGCGCCGCCGCGACCGCCAGCAGCAGGGCGAGCACGCCTGTGGCCGCCGCCGTCCACGGCCAGGGGGACAGGACGACGGGGCCGGTCAGGTCGGTGACGCCGGCGGCGTCGGCGGCCGCGGCGATGCCCGCGGCGTCCGGATCGGCGACGACTGCGAGCGCGCCGGCGGTCACGCCGGCCCCGGCGAGCGCGGCGGCGGCGAGGGCGAGGTACCGGCCCGCGCGGCCCGTCAGGGCGAGCGCGGGTCCGCAGGCGAGCAGCACGAGCGCGGCGGCGCTCACGACCGGGGCCGCCTCGGCGCCGGTGGCGGCCACGGCGACGTCGGGGCGCAGGGCCGTGGCGACCTCGGTGGTCACCCACGTGGCGGACGTCGCCGCGAGGGCGATGCCGCCGAGCGCGAGGAGGGCCAGCAGCGCGCGCGTGCGGGTGAGCGGGGGTTTCACGGGCCGGTTCGCCGTCGCGGGCTCGCTCATGCCTGGCGGAACCTCGCGGCGAGCTGGACGGCGCGCACGGCGGCGGCGGCCTTGTTGCGTGACTCCTCGTACTCGAGGCGGGGGACGGAGTCGGCGACGATGCCGGCGCCTGCCTGCACGTGGGCGCGGCCGTCGGCGATCATCGCGGTGCGGATGGCGATGGCCATGTCCATGTCGCCGTCGAAGTCGAAGTAGCCGACGGTGCCGCCGTAGATGCCGCGCGAGGCGGGTTCGAGCTCGTCGATGAGCGCGATCGCGCGAGGCTTCGGCGCGCCGGACAGGGTTCCCGCGGGGAACGTGGCACGGAGCGCGTCCAGCGAGGTGGCCGCGGCGCGGAGCCGGCCCACGACCGTGGAGCACATGTGCATGATGTGGCTGAAGCGGCGCACCCGCATGAACTCCACGACCTCCACGGAGGTGGGCTCGCACACCTTGACGAGGTCGTTGCGGGACAGGTCGACGAGCATGAGGTGCTCGGCGCGTTCCTTCGGATCGGCGAGCAGTTCCTCGCCGAGGGCCACGTCCTCCTCGGGGTGGGCGCCGCGGGGACGGGACCCGGCGATCGGGTAGGTGGTCACGTGGCCGTCGCTCACCTTGACGAGCGTCTCGGGGCTGGAGCCGACGACGGCGACCGGGCGCGCGCCGGCGTCCTGCAGCCGGAAGTAGTACATGTACGGGCTCGGGTTGATGGTGCGCAGCGCGCGGTACACGTCGAGCGGGTCGGCCGGGCAGTCGAGGTCGAGACGCTGGGACAGGACGACCTGGAAGACCTCGCCGTCGCGGATCGCCTCCTTGGCGGCGGCCACGGCGTCCTCGAACTCCTGGCGGGTGGAGCGGAACTCGAGGGCGGGCTCCGTCAGGGTGTCCTCCCCCGGGGCCGCCGGGGCGACGATCGTGGTGACCGGTGGCGTCCCTGCCGCGAGGCGGGCCTGCATCGCGTCGAGCCGGGCGACGGCGTCGGCGTGGGCCTCGTCGACGCGTTCGGCGGTGTCGTCCCCGTTGATCGCGTTGGCGACGAGCCACACCGTGCCCTCGCGGTGGTCCACCACCGCGAGGTCCGTGGCCAGGCAGAGCGCCAGTTCGGGGGCGTGGAGCTCGTCGGGGGCGTCGGAGGGCAGCGTGGGTTCCCAGTGGCGCACCACGTCCCAGCCGAGCGCCCCGGCGAGGCCGCCCGTGAACGGCGGGAGGTTCGCCAGGCGCGGGGTGCGCAGGGCATCGAGGGTCGCCTGGACGACGTCGAGCACGTCGCCCTCGGCCGGGACGCCGACGGGGACGTCGCCGGTCCAGTGCGCGCGGCCGTCGGTCGAGGTCAGGACGGCGCGGGCGGCCACGCCCACGAACGACCAGCGTGACCACTCCCCCGTGGCCTCGGCCGACTCCATGATGAACGAGCCGGCGCCGGACGCGAGCGTGCGGTAGAGGCCGACGGGCGTGGTGCCGTCGGCGAGGACCTTGCGAACCACCGGGATGACGCGGCGGTCGGGGGCCAGCGCGCGGAAGTCGGCGAGGCCGGGCCACGTGTCGCCCCAGGCGAGGTCGGCGGGCGCGCCGGTGGGCGCGGGGGCGGTCGTCTGCTGGGTCACCGGTGGTCCTCCTGGAGGTCGAGAGCGCCGGAGGCGGGGCGGGCGGCGGGCGTCGCGCCGAGGTCACCGCCCGCCTCGAAGCAGGTGCGGGCGCCGGTGTGGCAGGCGGCGCCGACCTGGTCCACCTGGACCAGCAGGGCGTCGCCGTCGCAGTCGACGCTGACGGTCTTCACGTACTGCGCGTGCCCCGAGGTGTCGCCCTTGCGCCAGTACTCGCCGCGCGAGCGGGACCAGAACGTCACGCGGCCGGAGGTCAGGGTGCGGTGCACCGCCTCGTCGTCCATCCAGCCGAGCATGAGCACCTCGCGGGTGTCGTGCTGCTGGACGATCGCGGCCACGAGGCCGGCGTCGTCCCGCTTCAGCCGCTCGGCTACCGCGGGATCGAGCCCGGGGGTTGTCTCGTTCTCGGAGCTGGAACCTTGCACAGGAGAATCCTGCCACCTACGACGGGCGAGGGCCGCGTCGTCCATGGTGCGTCCATGGTGCACGCCTAGTGCGCGGTAGCCACGCGGCGCGCGTGGTAGCGGAGCAGGTCGCCGTCGAACACGACGCGGCCGGGGAGCGACAGCAGCGTCATCGGCCGCACCTGGCTGCGCGGAACGCGCAGGTCGGCCACGCCGGCTTGGTACAGCACGTGGTACACGAACTCGGAGCAGAAGAACCGGTAGGCGTCCTCCCTGGTCCGGCCGGTGACGTGATCAAGCAGTCCCGCGAAGTTGTACCGGTAGCGATGCCCGTCCAGCAGGAACGCCTCCACCTGCGCACGGATCGCCTCGTGCTGCACGGCCGTGACCGACACCTCGAGGACCAGCCCGGGCAGGCTTCCCATGCGCTCGTACAGCGGGTCGTCCAGGCGCTCCCGCCGGAAGCAGCCGGACAGCGCGTTCCTCGTCCCCCGCCGGCCGAACCCGAACATGTACTCCAGGTCCGGGTCCAGGGCCAGCGCGGCGTGCGTGACGCGATCGCGCGTCAGCGCGCCGATCAGCCGGGCAGGCACGGTGGTGCTCCGGGACAGGACCACGTACACCGCACGTCCCGGCCGCCCCAGGCCACGGAGGGCCTGGGGGCCGCCGGGAAGGACGGGAGTTGCCGCAATACGAGGTATGTCGATAACGCTCACGCGAGGAAACTAGCCTGAGGATGCCCCATTGACCAGGCTGGACATCGAAGTTCCGGGTGTCCTCCGGGGAATCCCGGACAAGCCGTCGACCCCCTCACCGCGTCTGCGACACCCAGCTCGCGTGCATGCGGGCGTAGGTCCCGTCCGCCGCGGCCAGCTCGGCATGCGGGCCGGTCTCGACGATCTCGCCCTCGTCGACCACCACCACCAGGTCCGCCGCTTCCGCCGTCGAGAGCCGGTGCGCGATCGTGATCGTCGACCGGCCGGCGGTCAGGGAGTCCAGGGCGCGGGCGATCCGCACCTCGGCCGCCGGGTCCACCGCGGACGTGGCCTCGTCCAGGACGAGCAGGTCCGGCGCCGCGAGGAAGGCGCGCGCGATCGCGACGAGCTGCCGCTCACCCGCGCTCAGCGCCTCTCCCCGCTGGCCGACCCGGGTGTCGAGGCCGTCGGGCAGGGTCTCGACCCAGTCGGTCAGCCCGAGCTCCGCGAAGGCGTCGGCGACGAGGGTCCGCACCTCACCCGCTCCGGCCGGCGCCGGGCCCGCCGCGCCGCGCAGCCCGTACGCCGCGTTCTCCAGTACGGTGCCGTCGAACAGGAACCCCTCCTGCGGCACCAGCACGACCCGCTCGCGCAGCGACGCGAACGAGACCTTGCGCAGGTCCGTCCCGTCGAGCTCGACCGTCCCCTCGACCGGGTCCATGAGCCGCGTGACGAGCTTGGCGATCGTCGTCTTGCCGGAACCGGTCTGCCCGACGACGGCGACCCTGGTACGCGGCGGCAGGTCGAGCGACACGCCGTGCAGGACGTCCGGGCCACCGGAGTACGCGAACCGCACGTCGCGCAGGGTGACGCGGGCGGGCCCGCGCGGCAGGTCCACGGCGTCGGGCGCCTCGGTGACCTCCACGGGCGTCTCGACGACCGCGATCACGCGGCGCCAGCCCGCGACCGCGTTCTGCATCTCGTTGAGGATCTCCGTACCCATCTGGACCGGCCCGGTGAACAGCTGCACGAGGAACAGGAATGCGACGATCTCGCCCGCGGTCAGCGCGCCGCCGATGCCGAGCCAGGCGCCCAGCACCACCACGACCGCCAGTACGAGGTTGGCCACGAACACGCCCGACGAGAACACGACCGCGACGAGCTCCATGGAACGCCGCTGTGCCCGCCGGGTCGCCTCGACGGCGCCCGAGATGCGCCGCCCAGTCCGGTCGGACACGCCGTACGCGCGCACCGTCTCGGCCCCGACCACGGATTCGCTGATCGCGCCCAGCATCGCCCCGACCCGCTCGCGCACCAGCGTGTAGGCGGCGTTCACCTTGCGCTGGCCCACACGCATGAACAGGAACATCGGCACGAAGCACACCCACACCACGACCGTGAGCACCGGTGAGTACCAGGCCATCAGCGCCGTCGCGACGAGGATCTGCATGATGCTGACCAGCAGCATGATCCCGCCCCACTGCACGAACAGCGAGATGGTGTCGACGTCGTTGGTCACCCGCGACACCAGCGCGCCACGCCGCTCCGTGTTCTGCGTGAGGGTCGACAGGTCGTGCACGTGCCGGAACGCCCGCGTGCGCAGCGTCGCCAGCCCGGCCTCCGTGGACCGGAACAGGCGCACGTTGACCAGTGCGGCACACGCCCCCGCCAGGACGAGTCCCACCGCGGCGAGCACGGTGAGCGTGACGACACGGCTCGGGTCGGGGCCGCTCTCGGCGAGGATGCCGTCGTCGATGGTGCGCTGCACGGCCAGCGGCACGACCACCCGGCCCCCTGCCGCGAGCACCGCCAGGCCGAGCGTGAGCCACACCCCGTTCAGCATCTCGGGGGAGAGCTGGATCCCGCGGCGCAGCGTCGCGAACACCCCGAGGCTGCTCACCGACTCGATGTGCGCGCCGTTGGCGTCGAGGAGGTCCTCGCTGACACGGGGCTCGTCCGTGGTGGTGCTCATCGGGCAGCCTCCTGCAGCTCGTCGTCGCGGTCGGCCTTCTCCCGGCGTTCCGCCTCGGCCTGGTAGGCGGTGGCGAGCTCGCGGTAGCCGGGGTCGCGAGCCATGAGGTCGTCGTGCGGGCCGATGTCGGCCACGCCGCCGTCGTCGAGATGCACCACCGTGTCGGCGAGCGCCACCGAGCTCATCCGGTAGGCGACCATGATCACCGTGGTGGCCCCGCTTCCCTGTTCGGCGAGGCCGCGCAGGATCGCCTGCTCGACCCGCGGGTCGACGGCGCTCGTGGCGTCGTCGAGCACGAGCAGGCGCGGGCGCCGCACCAGCGCACGGGCGATGGCGAGGCGCTGACGCTGCCCGCCCGAGAGGTTGGCGCCGCGCTCACCGAGCGGGGCGTCGAGGCCGTCGGGGTGCGCACGGATCGTGTCGTCCAGCCGGGCGAGGCGCAGCGCCTCCCAGACCTCGTCGTCCGACGGCGAGCCGTCCTCGCCCTGATCCGCGAGCGTGATGTTGGCGCGCACGGAGTCCTCGAACACGAAGGTGCTCTGCGTGACGAGGGCGACCTGCGCGGGGATCTCGCCGGCCGCGAGGTCGCGGGCGTCCGTGCCGTCGAGCAGGACGCGGCCGCGCGTCGGGTCGGACAGCCGCGCGAGCAGCGAGACGAGAGTGGTCTTGCCCGCGCCCGTGGGGCCGACGACGGCGACCGTCGTGCCGGGTGACACGGTCAGGTCGATGCCCCGCAGGAGCGTGCGGGTCCCCGGTTCGAGCCCCGTGGTCTCGACGTCGACCCCGACCTGCTCGAACCGCACGCCCAGACCGGCGTCGGACGCGGGCAGCCGGCCCGTGCCGTAGGCCAGCTCGCCGGCGGCGTCGACGACCTCCGAGATGCGGTCGTAGCCCACGAGCGCGCGCGGCAGCTCGCCGAGCACCCAGCCGAACGCCATGAGCGGCACCGTCATCATCGTCAGCAGGTAGGCGGCGCTCACGACGTCGCCGGCCTCGACATCGCCCGTGGTGGCGCGCCAGGTGCCGACCGCGAGCACGACGAGCGTGCCGAGCGCGGGGAGGTTCTGGATGACCGGGTCGAAGATCGCCCGCACCACGCCGACGCGCACGTTGGCCGCGCGCAGGTCACCGGCCGTGCCGGCGAAGCGGGACTCCTCGCGCGCCTCGGTACCGAGGGCCTTGACCAGGAGCGCGGCCTCGAAGGACTCGTGCGCGACGTCCGCGACGTCGCCGCGCAGCTGCTGCGCCCGGGTGACGGCCGGGGACATGTAGCGCTGGTAGATCGTGTTGGCCACGACCGTGACCGGGAAGATCACGAGGGCGGCCAGCGCCAGCCACGGGTCGATGGAGACGAGCATCGCCACGGCGGTGATGATCATGACGACGACGCCGAGCGCGAACGGCAGCGGGTTGAACACGCCGTTCGCCGCCTCCGCGTCCGAGGTCGTGTGGTTCAGGAGCTGCCCGGCGGGATGCGCGCGGTGCCAGGACACCGGCAGGCGCAGGTACTGGGTGGTCAGGGCGCTGCGATGGTCGGCGATGTTGTCCGAGAACCCGTAGCCCGCCCAGGTGCGCCGCCCGGCCACGGAGAGGGCCAGCGTGAGGGCGACCACGCCGAGCACGACACCCGCGACCCAGATGCGGTCCCGCGCGTCCCCGTCGCCGGCGATCGCGGGGACGACGACGGCGTCGGTGGCCCAGCCCACGGCCCGGCTGACGCCCACGGTCATGGCGCCGAACAGCGCCGACGCGGCGACGGCCAGGACATAGGTGCCGGGATGGGCACGCATGCCGCGCCACATCAGGACGAGCGACCGGCGCGTGCGGGAACCCATCAGCGTCATCGGGCGGGGATGGCGACCGGGCCGGTGGATACCTGGATCCGGGTCGCCGGCGGCGTCCGAGGGGGTGGTTCGGGGCGCGGCTGAGGGCACGGCGAGACCTCGCTTCCGTCGGGGATCTGTCGATCTTCTCATGCCCCGGGAAACGATTCGACACCTTTTCGCCGAGGGCGACATCGACGCTAGGACCTGAACCACGCTTGAGGTCAATCCGCCGGCTGGTGCGCCACCCGCTGCCGCCCGAACGCCAGGAGTACGCCGAGGCCCAGCACGGTGACCACCGCCCCGGCCCACGCCGGGGCCAGGTAGCCCCAGCCCGCGTCGATGACCACCCCGCCGAGGAACGCCCCGGCGCCGTTGGCCACGTTGAGCCCGGCGTGGCAGAGCGCGGCGCCCAGCGACGGCGCGCCGGGCGACAGGTCCATGAGCCGGGTCTGGAACGCGAGGCCGAGCACCTGCGAGGTGACCCCGAGCAGGAACAGCGAGAGGAGCGCGGGCACCGTCGAGGCTCCCGTGAGCGCGAACAGGACCAGTGACGCCGTCGTCGCCACGAAGCCGATCAGCACCGCGCGCAGCACGCCACGATCCGCGAGCCGCCCGCCGATCTGGGTCCCTACCGTCATCCCGACGCCGAACAGGGCGAGCACCCAGGGCACGGCGCCGCCGGGCAGCCCGGTCACCCCGGTCACGGTCGGGGCCACGTACGTGTAGACGGCGAACATCCCGCCGAAGCCGATGGCGCCCGCCACGAACGCGAACCACAGCGGCGCGTTCCGCAGTGTCGACAGCTCGGTCCGCACCGAGCGGCCCGCTCCGCCGGCGCCGATCGGTACGAGGCGCCAGAGGCCGAGCAGCGTCACCAGTCCGAGCACGCCGATCAACACGTAGGAGATGCGCCAGCCGAAGGCCTGCCCGACCCCGGTGGACAGCGGCACGCCGACGACGTTCGCGATGGTCAGGCCGGTCATCATGGTCGCCACGGCCCGCCCCCGGTGGGCCGGCCCGGCGACCGCGGCGCCCACGGCGGCGCCGACGCCGAAGAACGCGCCGTGCGGCAGCCCGGCCAGGAACCGGCCCACCACGAGCCAGCCGATATCGGGCGCGAGCGCGGACAGCACGTTCGCGAGCGTGTAGGCACCCATCAGCACCAGCAGCAGCCGCTTGCGCGGCATCCGGGACGCGGCGACGGTCAGCAGCGGCGCCCCGACGACGACGCCGAGAGCGTACGCCGTGATGGTGTGCCCCACCTGCGGGTCGGTCGCGCCGAGATCGGCGCCGATGTCGGGCAGCAGGCCCATCGCGGCGAACTCCGTCGTGCCGATGGTGAAGCCGCCGGCCGCCAGGGCGATGAGCGCGGGGGCCTTCCGGGGGTCGATGGTCGCCAAGGGGCTCCAGACGGTCGAATCGATTCGGGGGGTGACCGTCGGCGACACCGGCGACGAGCGAGGGGATCGGGAGCAGACTACACTTGTCCCCCGCGCCTAGCGGACCTCCAGGCCCGCCTCCCGCAGCTCCTGCTTGACCTCCGGGATCGTGAGCGTGCCGAAGTGGAAGACGCTGGCCGCCAGGACCGCGTCAGCGCCCGACCGTGCCGCCGCGACGAAGTCGGCCGGCGTTCCCGCCCCGCCCGAGGCGATCAGGGGCACCGTGACCCGGGCCCGCACCTCCGCCAGCATCTCCAGGTCGAAGCCGCCCGCCGTCCCGTCCGCGTCCATCGAGTTCAGCAGGATCTCGCCCGCGCCCAGGGCGGCCGCCCGCTCGGCCCAGGCGACGGCGTCGATCCCGGTGCCCTTCCGGCCGCCGTGGGTCGTGACCTCGTACCCGGACGGCGTCGTCGTCTCCCCCGTGACGCGTCGCGCGTCCACGCTCAGCACGAGCACCTGCGAGCCGAACCGCTCGGCGATCTCCGCGATCAGCTCCGGCCGGGCGATCGCCGCCGTGTTCACGCCGACCTTGTCCGCGCCGGCCCGCAGGAGGCGGTCGACGTCGTCGGCGGACCGGACGCCGCCGCCCACCGTGAGCGGCACGAAGACCTGCTCCGCGGTGCGCCGGACCACGTCGACCGTGGTGTCGCGGCCCGCCGAGGAGGCCGAGACGTCGAGGAACGTCAGCTCGTCCGCGCCCTCGGCGTCGTACCGGGCGGCGAGCTCGACCGGGTCCCCGGCATCGCGCAGGTTCTGGAAGTTGACCCCCTTGACGACGCGTCCGGCGTCGACGTCGAGGCAGGGGATCACGCGGATCGCGACAGGCATCTCAGTCCTTCTTCTCGTTCTCGCTGACGGGCTGGTGTGCGTCCAGGATGTCGATCACGTACACCAGTGTCTCGCCGGCGAGCGGATTCTCCGTGCCGGCGTACGCCATGCCGGGTGGCACGACGAGCATCACCTGGGAGCCCACCGGCTGCTGGACCAGGCCGGCGTCCCAGCCCTCGATCAGCGCGCCGATCCCCACCTGCGCCGAGCGCGGAGGGGCGCCCTCCTCCCAGGTGGACTCCACCACGGTGCCGCCGGCCCAGGTCACGGCATGCAGTTCGACCGTGATGACCTGCCCCTTCGACACCTGCGGGCCCCGGCCCTGGATCAGTGGCACCACCTCGAGGTCCCGGGGCGGCTCCGCGCCACGCGGGATCCGCACCGTCGGCGCGCCCAGCTCGTCGCGGTCCACGCGCGGCAGCCCGGCGGGCGGGTCGGACAGTTCCGTGCCGGACGCGCGCGTCGGCAGCACGTCCACCACCAGCACCACCGGTACCTCCTCGCCCTCGGCGGTGTCGCGCTCCATCAGCATCACCCGGGCTCCTGCCCGTTTGCCGCGCAGGGCGTCGAAGAGATGGTTGCCGAGGGAGCTCTCCGTCATCGTGTACGGCGCGGGCGCGCTGCGGAACGTGTTCTGCAGCTCGGCGCCGTCGCGGCCGTCCTCCGCGTAGATGTTGAGGAGCACGGGGCCGTCCCGCTCGAGCTGTTCCCCGGTGCCCGGCCACACCGTCCGGGATCCCGGACGCAGCACGTCGAACGGCTTGTCGTAGGTCAGCTGGGGCACCTGCCCCGGGGTGCCGTCCACGTCGAGCGGCGCCTGCGACGCCGACGCCGTGGCGGCCGGGCGGATCTCGTACGGCAGCGACGCCGGAGCACACGCGGCGGCCGTCACCACCAGCCCGGCGGAGACCAGGGCGACAAGCGGACGGCGGAGCACCAGCAGATGATATCCGGAGCGCCGGGCCGAGCCTGGCGCTCCGGACAACACAGCTCCGGACTACATCGACTCGATGAGGCGCTCCACCCGCTCGTCGACGTTCCGGAACGGGTCCTTGCACAGGACCGTGCGCTGGGCCTGGTCGTTGAGCTTGAGGTGGACCCAGTCGACCGTGTAGTCGCGGCGGGCGTCCTGCGCGGCCCGTACGAAGTCGCCGCGCAGCTTCGCCCGCGTGGTCTGCGGCGGGACCGCCGTCGACTCGAATATCTCCAGGTCCGTGGCCACCCGCTCCACCATGCCGCGCGCTGCGAGCAGGTTGTACAGGCCCTGGGTCCGGGAGATGTCGTGGTACGCCAGGTCGAGGCGCGCGATCCGCGGGTCGTCCAGCGAGAGGTCGTGCTTGGCCTGGTAGCGCTGGATCAGGCGGAGCTTGATCACCCAGTCCAGCTCCCGGTCCACCAGCGACAGGTCGCCGGTGTCGAGCGCCCGCAGGCCGCGCTCCCACAGGTCGAGCACCTGCTTGACCACCGGCGTCGGGTCGCCCTGGCCCTCGACGAAGTCCCGCACCCGCTCGTAGTACTCGGTCTGGATCTCCACGGCAGTCATGGACCGGCCGTTGGCGAGCGTCACCGCGTGCTTGCCGGACCGGTCGTGGCTGATCTCCCGGATCGCGCGGATCGGGTTCTCCAGGCTGAGGTCCCGCATCGGCAGGCCGGCCTCCACGAGCCGCAGCACCAGGTCCGTGGCCCCGACCTTGAGCATCGTGGTGGGCTCGGCCATGGACGAGTCCCCGACGATGACGTGCAGGCGCCGGTAGTGCTCGGCGTCGGCGTGCGGCTCGTCGCGGGTGTTGATGATCGGCCGCGACCGCGTGGTCGCCGACGAGACCGCCTCCCAGATGTGGTCGGCGCGCTGCGACAGGCAGTAGACGGCGCCGCGCGGGGTGGCGAGCACCTTGCCGGCACCGACCAGGACCTGCCGGGTGATGAGGAAGGGCACCAGCACGTCACTCAGCCGTGCGAAGTCGCCGCCACGCCGCACCAGGTAGTTCTCGTGGCAGCCGTAGGAGTTGCCGGCCGAGTCCGTGTTGTTCTTGAACAGGTGGATCCGGCCGGGCAGGTCCTCGTGCTCCAGCCGCTGCTGCGCGTCCTCGACCAGGCCCTCCAGGATCCGCTCGCCACCGCGGTCGTACGCGACCAGCTGCCGCACGTCGTCGCACTCGGCGGTCGCGTACTCGGGGTGCGACCCCACGTCGAGGTACAGCCGGGAGCCGTTGCGCAGGAACACGTTGGAGCTGCGTCCCCACGCCACGACCTTGCGGAACAGATAGCGGGCGACCTCGTCGGCCGAGAGGCCGCGCCCGTCCTCGGCGGCGCAGGTGACGCCGTACTCGGTCTCCAGTCCGAAGATCCTGCGATCCATGGCGGTCCCTCCCTCATCTGTGCGTGCGGTGGTCTGTGCGGTGATGTCCGACGGCGGTCAGTCCTGTGGCGACCCCTTCTCCGGCCCGGCGGGTGGCGACTCGGGGGCGGGGCCGTCGTCGTCCGTCTCCTCGGTGGACTCCGCCTCCTCGGCGGGCTCCGTCTTCTTGGCGGACTCCTTCTTCTTGGTGGACTCCTCCTTCTTGGTGGACTCCTTCTCGGGCACGGCCTGCGGTGCCGCGACCCCGCCCGGGCCCTCGGCATCGCCCTCCCTCGGAGCCTCGCCGGACTCCCGGGCGAGCAGCTCGGCCAGCGCCTGCTTGGTCAGGCGGCGGAACGCGCGCCGCGGTCGCGACCGCTCCAGCACCGCCACCTCGAGCTGACCCGGCTCGATGGTGCGAGGTGTCCCGCTCTCCGACGAGCCGAGCACCGTGACCGCGAGCCGCAGGGCCTCGCCCAGCGTCATGTCCTCCCGCCAGCCCTCGCCGACCTTGCGGCCGAGCTGCTCGGCCTGGCCGCCCATGACGACGTGGCCGTGCTCGTCGGCGACCGTGCCGTCGTAGGTGAGCCGGTAGATCTGGTCGTCCTCCGCGGTCCGGCCGACCTCGGCGACGACGAGCTCCACCTCCAGCGGCTTGGACTCGGTGATGAACACGGTCCCGAGGATCTGCGCGTACGCGTTGGCCAGGCCGCGAGCGGTGACGTCCGAGCGGTCGTACGTGTAGCCGCGCAGGTCGGCGTACCGCACGCCGGCGACGCGCAGGTTCTCGAACTCGTTGTACTTGCCGACGGCCGCGAAACCGATGCGGTCATAGATCTCGGAGATCTTGTGCAGCGCGCGGGACGGGTTCTCGGTGGCGAACGCGATGCCGCCGTCGTAGGCGAGGACGACGACGGAGCGTCCGCGGGCGATGCCCTTGCGGGCGAAGTCCGCCCGGTCCTTCATCAGCTGCTCGGGCGAGACGTAGAAGGGCATGTTCATGCGAGCGACCCCCGTTCCCGCCGCTCGGCGACGATCTGCTCGGCGACGGCGGCGACGTCGTCGTCGGGCAGGCGGGAGTAGCCGTCGGCGGTGACCGTGGCCACGACGGGGAAGATCCGCCGGACGGTGTCGGGGCCGCCCGTGGCGGAGTCGTCATCGGCGGCGTCGTACAGCGCCTCGACGGCGACCGAGACCGCGTCCGCCGCATCCATGTCCCGCCGCCACAGCTTCTTCATGGCACCCCGCGCGAACAGGGAGCCCGAGCCCACGCCGTGGTGCTCGCGCTCCTCGTAGCACCCGCCGGTCGGGTCGTAGGAGAAGATCCGCCCCTCGCCGCGCTCCCGGTCGTAGCCCGCGAACAGCGGCACGACCGTCAGGCCCTGCATCGCCATCGGCAGGTTGCCGCGCAGCATCGTGGCCAGGCGGTTCGCCTTGCCCTCCAGCGAGAGCAGGGAGCCCTCGATCTTCTCGTAGTGCTCCAGCTCGAGCTGGTAGAGCTTGACCAGCTCGATGCCGATCCCGGCCGCACCGGCGATCCCCACCGCCGAGTAGTCGTCGGCGGGGAACACCTTCTCGATGGACCGGCTGGCGATCATGGGGCCGGCCGTCGCGCGGCGGTCGCCCGCCATGACGACGCCGCCGGCCGCGGGCCCGCCGCCGTCGTCACCTGCTGCCCCGTTGCGGAACGTCACCGCGACGATCGTGGTGGCGTGCGGCGACAGGTCGTTGCGGTACCCGCCCTGCCCCGGCATCGCGCCCGGCACGCCGGACCACGCTCCCTGACCGGCACCGCCCGCGCCCGGCAGGCGATCGGGTGCGTGCTCCGCGAGAAACTCGAAGAACGACGACGATCCCGGACGCAGGAACGCGTCCGGGAGCCGTCCGTGACCGCGACCACCGGGGCCGCCTCCGAAGCCGTCCAACTACTGGCCGCCCTTCTGCACGAAGCCACGCACGAACGACTCGGCGTTCGACTCGAGCACGTCGTCGATCTCGTCCAGCAGTTCGTCGACCTCGTCATCACGCTGCTGCGCCTGGCCCGCGGGGGCCGGGACGTCAGCGGCGTCGTCGTCGGGTGTGCGGTCCTCGTGTGACGGGTTGATACGTTCCTGACCGGCCATGATCGCCTCCTGGTATTGCTCACGGCTGCCGCTGGTCTCGCCAGCCTAGGACCTTAACTGCGCTTTGCGAATCATCCCTCGCCGGAAAGTCTCCGCAAAAGAGTCACGGCATCGGGACTTGCATCCAGCAACGGACCGACGATCGCCTCGGTTCCCCGTGCCGGATCGAGCATCGGAACGCGCTGCAGCGTCTGCCGCCCGCCGACGTCGAAGATCACCGAGTCCCAGCTCGCCGCCGAGACCTGG
Organism: Myceligenerans halotolerans; assembly: GCF_054782975.1. NCBI lineage: Bacteria > Bacillati > Actinomycetota > Actinomycetes > Micrococcales > Promicromonosporaceae > Myceligenerans > Myceligenerans halotolerans. Next base: position 29,862 of record NZ_BAAGRL010000010.1, on the reverse strand, counting down.
TCGCCGTACCGCGCCATCACCTCGCCGCGGAACCACGCCCGCGTGTCGGCCGGCGGATGGTCGACGGCGCGCGCCACCGAGGCCTCGTCGACGATCCGCTCGACGGCGCCCTTGGCGAGCAGCCGGTGGTAGATCCCGCGTTCCGGCCGCACGTCGGACCACTGCAGGTCCATGGCGTGCAGGCGCGGATGCTCCCAGCCCAGTCCGTCGCGCCGGCGCAGCCCCTCCAGCAGGCGCAGCTTCGCGATCCACTCCACCTCACGCACGCACGACGCGCGGTCCACCGCGAGCCGCTCCAGCAGGGACGTCCAGCGCTCCAGCACGGCGTCCGAGTCCGGGTCGCTGCCCAGCGCCTTGAGCGAGCGCCTGACCACGTCGGCGCAGGCGCCCTGGATCTCGAGCGCGGTCATGGTGCGCCCGTCCGCCAGGTCCAGCGCCACCGACAGGTCCAGGTCCCGCGAGACGCGCTGGACCGCGGCGACGGGGTCGGCGAGCTTCAGGGCGCCGAGCTCCTTGCGGGCGTCCACACCGGCGTCGGCGAGCTCGCCCAGGTGCTCCAGCACCCACAGGAACAGCGACGTCGCGCCGGTCTTGAGATAGGTCGGCACCTCCATGCAGTTCGCGTCGCCGAGGATGAGATGCAGGCGGCGCCAGCGCTGCCGGTCCGCGTGCGGTTCGTCGCGTGTGTTCACGATGGGCCGGCGCAGCGTGGTCTCCAGGCCGATCTCGGCCTCGATGTAGTCCGCCCGCTGCGAGAGCTGGTAGCCGGGCTGGCCGCCCGCGGCGCCGAGGCCCACGCGGCCCGAGCCCGTGTACACCTGCCGGGTCACGAGGAACGGGGTGATGAGCTCCGCGAGGGTGGCGAACGAGAGGGCCCGGTCCACCAGGTAGTTCTCGTGCGTGCCGTAGCTGGCGCCCTTGCCGTCCACGTTGTTCTTGTACAGGACCGTCTCGCTGCCCGGCACCACCGCCAGGGCGCGGACGGCCGCGAGCATGACCCGCTCCCCCGCGACGTCCCAGCGCACCAGGTCGACCGGGTTGGTGACCTCGGGCGACGAGTACTCCGGGTGCGCGTGGTCCACGTACAGGCGCGCGCCGTTGGTGAGGATGACGTTCGCGGCGCTCGGGTCGTCGTACTCCTCGGTGGCCGGGCGCTCCACGTCCTGCGGCGGCGAGCCCGGCCCGCCGCGCACCACCGGGATCTGCCCGGTCCCGGGTCGGGCGCCGACCACGGGCATCTGACCCGTCGTCGGGCCCGACGGCGCCGGGCGCGCCGGGTCGTTCGTCATCATCGAGGGGTGCGCCGACGCCTGCTCGAGGCGGAACCCGCGGGCGTCCTGGAGCGGGTCCTCGTCGTCGTAGTCCCACCGCGCCCGGCTGCGCGCGGAGGCGTCACGATCCGCGAGAGCGCGGTACGTCGTCACCACCTGGCTCGAGAGCAACATCGGGTTCGCCAGCGGACGACCCGGCTGCAGCACTCCGTACTCGGTCTCGATTCCCATCACGCGACGCACGCTCACATCACCAACCCTAAGTCAGTATTCTCCGGAGCCGCCCGGCCCGGAGAGCCCTGCGGGGGCCGGGGACCGGCCGGGTCGGTAGGCGACCCGGCCGGTCCCCGGTCTCGTCCGTCAGCGGTCCCTCACGGGTTCCCGCTTCCGGAGGCCCCGGCCCTCACAGGTACTGACCCGTGTTCTGGACCGTGTCGATGGTGCGCGGTGTCGCACCCTCGCCCTTCTTCTGGACGATGGTGCGGATGAACACGATGCGCTCGCCCTTCTTCCCGCTGATGCGCGCCCAGTCGTCGGGGTTGGTGGTGTTGGGCAGGTCCTCGTTCTCCTGGAACTCGTCGACGCACGCCGAGAGCAGGTGGTCGACGCGGATGCCCTTCTGACCGGTGGCCAGGAAGTCCTTGATCGCGTTCTTCTTCGCCCGGTCCACGACGTTCTCGATCATGGCGCCGGAGTTGAAGTCCTTGAAGAACAGGGTCTCCTTGTCCCCGGACGCGTACGTGACCTCCAGGAACTGGTTCTCCTCGTCCTCGGCGTACATGCGCTCCACGACCGAGGTGATCATCCCGTCGAGCGCCGCGGGGACGTTCCCGCCGTACTCGGCGACGTCCTCCGGGTGGATCGGCAGGCCCTCGGTGAGGTACTTCGCGAAGATCTCCTTGGCGCCCTCGGCGTCCGGACGCTCGATCTTGATCTTCACGTCGAGCCGGCCCGGGCGCAGGATCGCCGGGTCGATCATGTCCTCACGGTTGGACGCGCCGATGACGATGACGTTGTCGAGCCGCTCGACGCCGTCGATCTCCGCCAGGAGCTGCGGCACGATCGTGGTCTCGACGTCGGACGAGAGCCCCGTGCCGCGGGTGCGGAACAGCGACTCCATCTCGTCGAAGAACACGACCACCGGCATGCCCTGGGAGGCCTTCTCCCGCGCGCGGGCGAAGATCAGGCGGATGTGCCGCTCGGTCTCGCCCACGTACTTGTTGAGCAGTTCCGGACCCTTGACGTTGAGGAAGTAGCTCTTCGCCGAGGGGTCGCCACCACTGGCCTTCGCGACCATCCCGGCCAGGGAGTGCGCCACCGCCTTGGCGATGAGCGTCTTGCCGCAACCGGGCGGGCCGTACAGCAGGACGCCCTTGGGCGGGCGCAGACCGTGCTCCCGGAACAGGTCCGGGTGCGCGAAAGGCAGTTCGACGGCGTCACGGATCGCCTCGATCTGCGGGCCGAGACCCCCGATGTCGCCGTAGTCGATCTCGGGGACCTCCTCGAGGACGAGTTCCTCGACCTCGGACTTGGGCACCACCTCGAAGACGAAGCCGCTGCGGGTGTCCACGGTGAGCGAGTCACCGACCCGCAGCATCTCGTCGGAGATCGAGCCGGCGAGGCGCACCACGCGCTCCTCGTCCGCCCGGCCGACGACGAGCACCCGGTCGCTGCCGAGCAGTTCCTTGATGGTGACCAGTTCGCCGGTGCGCTCGTACTCCCCGGCGGCCACCACCGTCATCGCCTCGTTGAGCTTGACCTCCTGGCCAGGGCTCAGCCGGGAGACGTCGAGGTTGGGGCTGGCGGCCACGTGCATCTTGCGGCCCGAGGACGAGATGTCCACCGATCCGTCGGGGTGCGCCCCCAGGAAGGTGGCGTAGGTGCCCGGCGGCTTGGCGAGATCGTCGAGCTGCTTCTTCAGCTCGACGATCTGGTCGCGAGCGGCGCGCAGCGCCTCGGCGAGGCGCTCGTTCTTTGCTGAGAGGAGGGCAATCTGACGCTCGTAGTCGCGATTCGGCATCGATCCGTTATCGGGAAGGTTGTATCCACCTGTGTTGTCGGTCATGGCTTCCCCTCTCGTAGGGCCCGGAAGGCGACCCTACGACGTGGACCGCCTCCGAGAACAGCACTGTAGGCGTAGTGTCTGACACTCCGGGAGGTAGAACGCCCGTCCGAGACGCCGCGGGTACCCGATCGTTACGCGCCGTTCACGTACGACGTGCGCGCACGCCCGTGTTCGCTCTTGGCGGATCCCGCGCCGTCTCAGCCCGTGGGAACGAACTTCACCTGCGACCGCTCTCGCCCTCTACTTGTCCGAGATCGCCATCCCCGACATGAACGGCTTCTGCAGCGCGAGGAAGACCAGCAGCGGCGGGATGCTGGCGAGCAGCGCGCCCAGCATCAGCGGGCCGTAGCTGATCGCCTGGTCGGTGGCCCGCAGCGCGGACAGGGACTGCTGCACCACCTGCCCCGACGCGTCCTTGATCACCAGGACCGGCCACAGGTACATGTTCCACGCGTACGTGAACGACACGACCGCCAGCGCCCCGATCGTGTTCCAGCTCAGCGGCAGCAGGATGCGGAAGCAGAACTGGAACGGCCCCGCGCCGTCGAGCTGCGCGGCCTCCGGTAGCTCGGCCGGCAGCGACATGAAGTGCTGCCGGAACAGGAACACGCTCGTGGCCGACGCCGCGAACGGCACCACGAGCGCCCACAGCGAGTCCGTCATCCCGAGGTCGGACGTGACCCGGAAGAGCGCCAGGATCATCACCTCGGTCGGCATCATCAGCGTGATCAGCACGCCGAAGAACACCAGCGACTTCCCGCGGAACCGGAAGTACACGAACGCCAGCCCGGCCGCCATCGACAGGATCGTCTTGGCCACGGTCACCAGCGTCGACATCACCAGCGAGTTCCACATCGCCCTGCCGATGCCGCGCTCGACCCACACCTTGTGGAAGTGCTCGCCGAACGACGAGCCGGGCGTGAGCCGGAACGCGAACACCTCCGCGTTCGTCTGCGTGGCCACGAGCACCGCGTACAGCAGCGGGAACCCGATGAGCAGCACGCACGCGATCGAGAGCACGTGCAGGTGCCACGTGCGCCCGGCGAACACCCCGCGCCGGCCCACGGAGATCGTCAGGTTGTCGCTCATACGCCCTCCCCGGCGCTGCTGTGTCCGCCCGGCAGTCAGCCCGGCGGCATCCTGTCCGGCGTCGTGCCGGACGGCGTCCGTGCGCGCGCTCATGCTCCGCCTCCGTAGGTGATCCGGCCCTCGGACCGCCGGAACTGCCACACGGTCAGCCCGATGACCGCGATGAACAGGATCACCGACTGCGCCGCGCCCCGGCCGAGGTCCCCGGTGCCGACGCCGACGCGGATGATCTCGTAGATCGCCACGGTGGTCTGCCCGCTGGGCCCGCCGCGGGTGAGGTAGTCGATGGTCCCGTACACGTCGAAGAACGCGTACGTCAGGTTGGTGACGAGCAGGAAGAACGTCACCGGCGCGATCGTCGGCACGATGATCCGCGCGAACCGGCGCCACGCCCCGGCCCCGTCGATGGCCGCCGCCTCGACGATGTCGCGCGGCACGGTCTGCAGCGCCGCCACGTAGAACAGGATGTTGTGCCCCACCCACTTCCAGGAGGCCGCCAGCACGATCGCCGCCTGGGCCAGCACGCCGTCGGACCGGTAGGACGGGAAGTCCAGCCCGACGACGTCGGCCAGGTGCGCCATGACGCCCGCCGTCGGGTCGAACATCATGAAGAACAGGATGCCCGCCACCGGCGGCGACACCGCGTACGGCCAGATGAGCAGCGTCCGGTACACCGACGCGCCGCGGAACCGGCGTGCGACCAGGTAGGCCAGCGCGAGCCCCGCGACCATGCTGACCGCCACGATGCCGAGCGAGATGCCCACGGTCGCGACGTACACGCCGCGGTAGCCGGTGCGTCCCGGCGCGAAGACGAAGTACAGCGCGACGACGACGGCGATCGGCCCCAGCGGCGCGAGTGCGGCGGCGACGGTGTGCGACGCCGTCCCCGCCGTCGTCCGCGAGCGCCACAGGCTGAGGCCCGCCACGACGGCGACGGCGGCCAGCGGCAGCCCCGCGACCAGGTAGGGCGCGGGGACGAGCAGTTCGGCGAAGTTGCTGAGGCAGACGTCGGCGGAGCGCGGCGCGCCCATGCGGGCGAGCTTCGTGGACAGCGCGAACGTCTGGATCGAGGGGTAGTACAGGAAGACGGCGAGCACGGCGAGCGTGGGTGCGAGGAGCAGCCAGGGCCACCAGGGGCCGGTGCGGAACATGCCGGACCGCAGTTCGGTCAGCAGGGCGCCGTCGGAGGGGCCGGAGCCCGCACGGACGGCGGCGACGGTCCGGGTGAGGCCGGCGCCGACGGTCACGACGGCGGCGACGGCCAGGATCCGCTGGACGGCGGTGTTGTCGCCGACCACGTCGCCGCCGAGCGCGCAGCCGGCGAAGAACCAGGTGGTGGCCAGCGCGCCGGCGAGGCCGACCGCGCCCCCGACGAGGGGGTGCAGCCGGCCTCGCGACGCGACCACCGCGATGAGGGCGGCGGCCAGCACGGTGAGGATCAGGAGCATGTGGCGGGTGTCACTCGGCGGAGTAGAGCAGCTCGTAGTCGTCGAGGAGCTGCTGGGCTTCCTCGTCGGCGGCGCCGAGGCGGTCGGCGACGTCGTCCCCGCCCACGAGGATGTCCTCGGCGGCGGCGGTGATGACGTCGCGGATCGCGACGAAGTTGCCCATGAGGACGCCGGTCGACGCCGGGGTGTCGGCGGCGAGGTCGAGCTGGTCGGAGGCGACCTTGAAGTTCGGGTTCTCCTCGAACCAGCCCTCTTCGGTCAGGAGGTCGACGGCGGAGTTCGTGATCGGGACGTAGCCGCTGACCTTGTGCCACTCCGCGGCGTTCTCGGGGTTGTTGAAGAAGTTGAGGAACGCGAGGGAGGCGTCGGTGGTGTCCTCGTCGAGGCCGGCGCTCAGCCAGAGCGTGGCGCCGCCGATGAGGTTGCCGCCGTAGGGCGTGTCGGCGTCGTACGGCATGCGGCCGGCGACGACGTCGTACCCGCCTTCCTCGCCCTCCTCGGTGACGCCGGTGGCGTCGCCGGAGCTCGACATGAGGAAGGCGACCTCCTGCGCGGAGAACGCCGCGCGGGTGCCGTCCCAGTCACGCTGGACGCCGGTGTAGAGGTAGTGGCCGTCCTGCTCGAGGCCCTGCCACCAGCTCAGGTAGTCGACCATGCCGTCGCTGTCGAGCTCGACCTCGGTGGCGCGGCCGGAGCGGCCGTTGTCGTTGTTGCCGAGGTTCGTGTCGGCCTGGCCCATGGCCTGCTCCATCCACCAGGAGTGGTTGGGCCAGGTGATGCAGGCCTCGGGGCCGTCGTCGAGCTCCGCGATCTTCTCGCAGGCGTCCTCGAGTTCCTGCCACGTCTCGGGGATCTCCTCGACGCCGGCGTCCGTCATGAGGGTCTCGTTGCCGTACATGATGGTGGACGACGTGTTCCACGGCATGGAGTAGAACTCGCCGTCGACGGAGTAGTAGTTCTTCGCCGGGGCGACGACGTCGTCCAGGACGACGGGCTCGCCGAGGATCTCCTCGCGGCCGTCGGTGGCCGCGGCCACGGACTGGAAGATGGGCTCGCCGTCGGGGTCGACGGCGTCGAGGGCCTCGCGGGTGGCGGCCTCGAAGTAGTGCACGATCTCGGGGGCGTCGCCGCCGTCGAGCGCGAGCTGCATCTGCTGGAAGAGGGTCTCGTAGTCGTCGAAGCCCTGGACCTCGACGGTCACGCCCTCGTGCGCGGCCTCGAATTCTTCGGCCTTCTCCTGGACGAAGCCGAGGCGTGTGTCGTCGGTGAAAGCGACCCACACGTCGACGACGCCGTCGCCTGCCGTGTCCGCCTCCGAGCTGCCGGTGCAGCCGGCCAGCACCAGTGCCGCGGCGGCGGTACCCGCCGCCGTGGCGCACAGCGTGCGATTCTTCATGACTCCTCCTGGACGTCGGTGCGATGTCGCAGGGAACGTATCGACGTCAGACGACCAGATGGTCAGGAATCAGAAATTCTGGATGAACACCGGATGACGATCGGGCGGCACGGCCCGTACCGTCACTCCTCGGGAGGCTTGCCGACCTCGCGGCGGACTCGCCGGATCTTCTTGGCGGAGACCTCGCGCTCCCCCAGCGCCTCCTCGGACCACTCCTCGGACCAGGCCGGGTCGACGGCCTCGTCGGCCGCCGCGCCGTTCGCCGTCGCGCGCTCGGTCTTGGCGCCCTTCGCCGGGCGCCGCTTGCGCTCGGGCGGGACGACGCCGTCGGCCAGGCGCCGCGCCGTGATGAGGAAGCCGGTGTGCCCGATCATCCGGTGCTGCGGGCGTACCGCGAGGCCTTCCAGGTGCCAGCCGCGCACCATGGTCTCGAACGCGGACGGCTCGGCGAACCGGCCGCCGGCCCGCAGGTCCTCGGCCGTGCGGGACAGCTGCGTGGCGGTGGCGACGTAGCAGATCAGCACGCCGCCGGGCACGAGCGCGTCGGCCACCACGTCGAGGTTCTCCCAGGGCGCGAGCATGTCGAGCACGACGCGGTCCACCGTGCCGGGCTCGGCGACGCCGGGCAGCCGGTCGGCGAGGTCGCCCGTGTGGAGGTGCCATGCGGGGTGCGGCCCGCCGAAGAACGTCTCGACGTTGCCGCTGGCGATGGCCGCGAAGTCGGCGCGCCGCTCGATCGAGTGCAGCTCGCCGGTGTCGCCGACCGCGCGCAGCAGCGACAGGGTGAGGCCGCCGGAGCCGACGCCGGCCTCGACCACGCGCGCGCCGGGGAAGATGTCCGCCATCGTGACGATCTGGCCGGCGTCCTTCGGGTAGACGACGGCCGCCCCGCGCGGCATCGACAGCACGTAGTCGTTCAGCAGCGGGCGCAGCGCCAGGTACTCGACGTCCGCGGTGTTCGTGACGACCCAGCCCTCGGGCCTGCCGATGAGTTCCTCGTGCTTGAAGTACCCCTTGTGGGTGTGGAACGTCGCACCGGGCTTGAGGGTGATGGTGTGCATCCGGCCCTTGGGGTCGGTCAGCTGCACCTTGTCGCCCTCGCGGAACGGTCCGCGGCGCTGGTCGGCGCCGGTGGCCGTCGGGCCGGGGGCATCGGTCGGAGAAGTCACGACCGACCATCCTACGTGCGCCGCGGCGAGCGCGTGTTCCAGGGCGGCCGCGGCCGCGTGGATCAGGCCTTGCGGACGGCCATCGCGACCCGGGCCAGGTCGAGGACGCCGGTCACGCGGCCGGCCTCGACCACCGGGACCAGTCGTGCGCCGCCCGACGACGCCGCCAGGTGACGCAGCAGCTCCTGACCGTTCACGTCCGGGCCGACCGCGGACTTCGGCACGAACGGCACCGAGACGGAGTCGACGCCGGTACGCTCGCGCGCCTCGGGCGGGACCGAGGCGGCCGCGGTGTCGTCGAGGACGGCCAGCGGGACGTCGTCGTGCCCCACCACCACGACGCGCGCGGGCCTCTCCCCCGGTCCGGTGACCGGGCGGGCCGCGAGCGCCGTGGCCACGGTGGAGCCGAGCGGGACGAGCACGACGGGGTCGGCGAGGTGTCCGGCGTGGAGGGAGGAGATGGCCGCGCGGCGGCGTGCGCCGGCGATGGCGCCGCTGGCGCCGAACCAGAGGAAGGCGGCGATGAGCACGGCGAAGAGCAGGGTGCTGTCCGGCAGCTGCCCGCTCAGGAGCGGCAGGAGCCCCCAGGCGACGACGCCGACCGCGATGACCCGTCCGGCCCAGCCGGCGACGATGGTCCCCGTGCTGCGGGAGCCCGTGACGCCCCAGACGGCGGCCTCCAGGATCTGGCCGCCGTCCAGCGGGAGGCCGGGCAGCAGGTTGAACACGCCGACGAACGCGTTGGAGAGGGCGCCGGCGATCAGGAGCACGTCGGGGATGTCCAGGCTGCTGTCGGCCCGGGCGAGGTAGACGAGCCAGAAGCCGGCGGCGAGCGCGACGTTCGTGAGCGGGCCGACGACGGCGACCAGGAAGCCGTCGAGCGGGCGGCCGAGGCCGCCGGAGTAGGCGGTGTGACCACCCCAGAGGGTGATCGCGAGCTCGTGCACCTCCTGCCCGCGGGCGCGGGCCACGAGGGCGTGGGCGACCTCGTGCAGGAACACGGAGGCGAACAGCATGATCACGAAGGTGGCGGCCACGAGGTAGGCGACCGCGCCGAGGTCGGGGAGCTGCCGCAGGACCCAGGGGCCGAAGATGACGGTCAGCACCGCCGCGGCGACGAACCAGGAGGGTGTGACGATGACCGGCGCGCCGGCGACGTGCCCGAGCGTCCAGCCGCGCGAGCGCGGGGGTGCGGCCTGGGCCGAGGGCTTGCTGTTCACCGGCACAGCGTATCCGCCGGGGTGCGGCGGGATCGCGGCGCGCCTGTGGATGACGCCGGGGCGTTGTCGGTGTCTCCCCCTAGGGTTGTCGCCATGACCGTGATCGCGCCTCCGTCCCGTCCGCCGGCCCTGTCACCGTCGCGCGCGAGCGACTTCCTGCAGTGCCCGCTGCTGTTCCGGCTGCGGACGGTGGACCGCCTGCCGGAGCCGGCCTCGTCGGCGGCGACGCGCGGGACGCTCGTGCACTCGGTCCTGGAGCGCCTGTACGACGCGCCGGCGGGCGAGCGGACGCCCGCGGCCGCGCAGGAGCTCCTCCCCGTGGAGTGGGAGAAGCTCCAGGAGACCGATCCGCGGGTGCGGGAGCTGTTCGCCCCGGGCGGGGACGCCGAGTCCGAGGGTGTCGAGAACTGGCTCGACGGTGCGGGTCGCCTGGTGAGCACCTACTTCACGCTGGAGGACCCGAACCGCCTGGAGCCGGCCGAGCGGGAGCTGAGGGTCGAGACGCAGCTGCCGGACGGGCCGCTGCTGCGTGGCATCGTGGACCGGCTGGACGTGAAGCCGGACGACGGCGCGCTGCGGGTCGTGGACTACAAGACGGGCCGCTCCCCCAGCCCGCGCTTCGAGGGGAAGGTGCTGTTCCAGCTGCGGTTCTACGGGCTGGTGCTGTGGCGTGAGCGGGGCGTTGTGCCGAAGATGCTGCAGCTCGTCTACCTCGGGGACGGGCAAGTCCTGCGGGCGGAGCCGACGCCGGAGCAGCTCGAGGGCGCCGAGCGGAAGGTGCGCTGGGTGTGGTCCGAGATCGAGAAGGCGGCGCGCGAGGAGACGTGGGAGCCGCGGCCGAGCAAGTTGTGCGACTGGTGCGCGCACCGGTCGGTGTGTCCCGCGTTCGGCGGGACGCCGCCGCCGATCCCGGAGGGCGCGGTGGAGCTGCGGCTCGGGATCGTGTAGCGCCGCCGCGAGTCAGTACTCGTCGACGACCTCGCCCGCGGCGAGCCGCGCGAGGAGGTCGAGGCCCGCGCCGTCGAGCGAGCGCAGGCGGCTCAGGCCCGGGCGTTCCCCGACGGGGAGGACGGCCTCGACGCCGAGCGTGCGGGCGCCGCTGGCGAGCGCGGACGTGATGCCGACGGGCGAGTCCTCGACGGCCACGCAGTCCACCGCGGACACGCCGAGCCGCTCGGCCGCCGTGAGGTACGGCTCCGGGTGCGGCTTGCCGTGGGTGACCTCGTCGCCCACGACGATCGTGGCGAACGTGTCCTCGGGGGCGCCCGCGGCGACGGCCTCCGCCAGGTTGCGGTACGACATCGTGACGATGGCGCAGGGCACTCCCGCCGCGTTCAGGTCGGCCAGCAGCGGCAGCACGCCCGGGCGCCACGGCACCTCGTCGGCCAGCCGGTCCCGCACGCGGGCGATGAGCCGGTCCACGATCTCGGCCGGCTCCATGGGCACGCCCGCGTCCCGCAGCACCCCGGCGCTGACGATCAACTGCTGTCCCACGAGCTTCAGCGCGTCCTCGTGCGTCCAGGTCACGCCGTGGGCCTCGGTGAGCTCGTGCTCCGCCGCGATCCAGTACGGCTCCGTGTCGACCAGGGTGCCGTCCATGTCGAAGAGGACGGCCTTGGGGAGTGCCTGGGAGCCGGCGTCCTCGCGGGACTCCGGGTCGCGGCGCAGAGCGGTGTTCACGAGTGGCCTCCGGTGGCGTGTGCTGCAGGGGGTCGCTGTACGGCCCCCACCTCATCACATCGGCGAAGCACCGCATGACGCAGGAGCGACGAGAAGGTGACGAAACCGCGCGGGAGGCCCGCGCTGCGATGAACGTCACAGACGGGTTGCCTCGGCGCCACCCCGATTCGCTACCCTGATCATGGCGTCCAAGCACGATATATGCCCAGACACGTGTATATGCGGTAGAAAATACAGCGGAACGTACGGCGGAACGTACGGTTGAATAGGCCGCGACATGACCACCTACTTCACGTCCGACATGCACTTCGGACACGCCAACATCATCCGGTTCTGCGACCGGCCCTTCGGCGGCGTCGGCCACATGAACGCCCGGCTCGCGGAACTCTGGAACGACACCGTGTCCGACGACGACACGGTGTGGGTCCTCGGCGACGTCGCGCTCGGCACCCTGGACGACTCGCTGACCTGGATCGGCCGGCTCGCCGGGCACAAGATCCTCGTGCCCGGCAACCACGACCGCTGCTGGGCCGGCGACCGCGGCCTCCGCAAGGGGGCGCCCGAGGTGCGCGCGGAACGCCGGGAGAAGGCCCGGTCCCGCTACCTCGCCGCCGGGTTCGCCGAGATCCACGACGACCCCGGCAGGTTCCCCGTCGCCGGGCTGGACGCCGCCGTCTCCCACTTCCCGTTCTCCGGCGACTCCCACGGCGAGGACCGGTACGTCGAGTACCGCCCGGCGGACGACGGCGGCTGGGTGCTGCACGGCCACGTGCACGACACGTGGCGGCAGCGGGACCGCCAGCTCAACGTCGGCGTCGACGCGTGGGGCGGCCGGCCGGTCGCCGTCGAGCGCCTCGCCGCACTCGTCGACGACGGCCCCCGGGAACTGGCACCGCTCGCCTGGACCGACTGATCTCTCCTCCCCGCCCTATTTCTGGCAGGGATCATCATTGTCCGGTTCACTGACGTGGTGGACCTCCGCCTGCCGCCGCATCGCGCACAGCCCCCGGATGCCCCGGAGACGCGGCCGGCTCCGGTGGGCGAGCCCGGCCGTCCGGCCGCGCAGCGCGCCGAGCTCAGGGCACTGCTCCACTGGGCCCGGTCGAGGGACCCCCTCGCCGTGTGCCTCGTGACCGGTCCGCGGGGAGCGGGCAAGACACGCCTCGCGCGGGAGCTGGCCGGCCGGCTCGCCCGGCGGGGCTGGACCGTGCTGCAGATCCGGAACGACGACGACGCCCGCGTGGCCACCGAGCGGCCGGCTCGTCGTCGTCTGCTCCTGGTCGACGACGCCGACACCCTCCCCGGACTGCGCCCGCTCCTCCTGGCAGCCGCCCGGGAGGAACGCGGCCGGACGCGCATCCTCCTGGTCGCGCGGCGGACGACCGTCTGGCGGGACCGCCTCGAGCACGGCACCCCCGCCGTCCGCGCCCTGCTCCACGCGTCGCCGGTCCTGGAGCTCCCGGCCGGCGGACCACCGGGACCCGCACCCGGACTGCCCGCGCCCCCCTCCGCGCCGCTCCCGCCGGGACACGCCGCCGTCCTCGCCACCGCGATGCTCCTGGGCGCCGAGGAGGGCAGCGGGCCGGACGGAATGCCGTCGCCGCCGAACGAGAACCTCGTCGCCCGCGCGCTCGCCGACGACCCCCGGTTCGCCGAGCGCGTCACCACGGGCCTGTCGCCGCGGCAGGCGATCCACGCCGCCCGGCTCCTGGCGCGGATCATGTCCGCCGGTCCCCGACACGCCTCGGCCGACGCGGTGGCCGCCGCCTACGAGCGCGTGACCGCGCAGCTGCCCGACGACGCCGACGTGCTGGAGACGTTCGCCTGCCACCCGCAATACCTGACCGGCACCTTCATGTGCGCGCGCGTGTCACTGGCCGGGCGCGCCGTCGTCCTGCTCGACGGCGACCGCTCCCGCCGGGCCGCGATCCACGTCACGATGGCCGACGCCCTCAAGCACGACGGCCGCTACGCCCAGGCCCTCGAGGCGGCCGACACGGCGTTGCACCTCCTCACCGGCGCACCGGGTGACACCTCCCGCGCCGGACCCGAGCCGGCCGTCGCCGCCGCCCGCGCGCTGCGGGGCGCGCTGCTGTGGTTCCGGGGACGTATCGACGAGGCGCTCGACGACGAGGCGGCCGCCGTCGCCGCCTACCGCGAGCTCCTCGCCGAGCACCCCGCCCGGTACCGGCCGGCGCTCGCGAGCGCGGTGACGAACGCCGGCAGCGCCCTCGCCGAGCTCGGGCGGGCGCAGGAGGCGCTGGCCGCGTCCGCGGAGGGCGTCGCCCACGCCCGCATCGTGTCCGACGACGAGCCCGATCAGATCCGACCCCTGCTCGCGAAGAGCCTGTGGAACCTCGGCAAGCGCCACGCCGAGCTCGGCTCCGCCGACGAGGCCTACCGATGCACGCTCGAAGCGGTCGAGACCTGCCGGGAACTGGTGCGCGACGACCCATACCGCTACAACCCGGACCTGGCCAGCGCGCTGTCCTACCTCGGAGCACGGCTGAGCGAGCTGGGACGGCCCGGCGAGGCCGCCCGCGCGACGGCCGAGGCGCTCGAACTGCGCCGCCGTCTCGCCGAGCAGCACGAGGGATACCTGCCGTTCGTCGCCCAGACGCTCTCGAACCTCGGCATCCTGAACGCGCAGCTCGGCCGGCGGCGGCTGGGGCTCGAGCACGAGCGGGAGGCCGTCACGATCCGGCGGCGGCTCGCGGCGTCGAACCCGGATCGGCACCTGCCGGACCTGGCCGCGTCCCTGTCGAACCTCGGCGTGACCCACTCGGTCCTCGGGAACGCGACCGAGGCGCTCGCCGCGGAGGACGAGGCCACCGGGATCCTTCGCGAGCTCGCGACCGAGCATCCCGCGCGCCATCTGCCCGGCCTGGTGAAGTCGCTGTCGAACCTCGCGTCACGGCTCGCCGAGAACGGCCGCACCCCGGACGCCGTCGACCCCGCGGAAGAAGCGGTCGCCGCCAGCAGGCGCCTGACCGAGCGGAGCGGGCACCAGCACCTGCCGGTCCTGGGCACGTCGCTGACGAACCTCGCGGGCACCTACGCGGACGTCGGCCGGCACACCGACGCCGTCGCCGCCGCGCGGGAGGCCGCGGGAATCCTCGACGACCTCGCGCGGACGCAGCCGGAGAAGTACGAGCCGGAGTTCGCCCTCGCCCTGACGAATCTCGCCGTCGCCTCGGCCGGTGCCGACGAGATCGAGGAGGCCCTGGCCGCGGCGCGGCGCGCGGCCCGGCTCCGTGCCCGGCTGGCGGACGGCAACCCGGCCCGCTTCCGCGAGCTCGCGGAACGTTCCGACGAGCTCGTACGGACGCTCGAGGCGACCCGGGCCGGGCCGACGGGGCAGACGGCCTCCTGACTGTGGCCGGTCCGGTGTCGAGCGGTCGGCCCGCGCGACGTTCAGCCCGCCATGCGGGAGACCGTCCCCAGGCATCGCTCCAGCAGGTCGTCCGCCGTCGTGTCCCACTTGCGCGCGGTGTGGTCGAGCTGCCCGTCCAGCATCAGAGACGCGAGCCCGTGCCCGACGGCCCAGATCGCGAGGGCGAGGCCGCGCGGGTCGGCGACCTCGAGTCCGTCGACCAGGTCGGTGAGTCGCAGGAGAGCGGCCTCGCCGCCGTCACGCACGTCGGGGTGCTTGTCGGGCTCGGACAGCTCGGGACGCCACATGACCTGGAAGTGCCCGGGCCGGCGCCGCGCGAAGTCGAGGTAGCACCGCACGAGCGCGGCCACCGCATCGGCGTCGTCGGTGGTGCGCGCGACAGCGCCGAGATCGTCCGCGAGCTCGCGGAAGCCCTGTGCCGAGATGGCGGACAGGAGGGCGGCACGGTTGGCGAAGTGGTGGTACGGCGCGGCGGGGCTGACGCCCGCCTCCCGGGCGACCCTGCGGAGGCTGACCGCTCCGACGCCCTCGCTCTCCACCAGGCGCACGGATGCGTCGACGAGCTCCGCGCGCAGCGCTCCGTGGTGGTACGTCGTCCTGCTCTTCTCGGGTTCGGGCACGAGTCGATCGTAGGAGCACCCGCCGGGTGCGGCGTGCGGGGTTGACGACAGGGCGATCTCGAACTGTACAGTGCTCACATTCTTATCGCCGCTTAGATTGGGTTGCCATGTCCACGACGCTCGTCACCGGGGCCACCGGCTTCATCGCCGGACACGTGATCGAAGAGCTCCTGACCCACGACTACCGTGTCCGCGCCACGGTGCGGTCGCTCCACGACCCGGCGCGTACGGCACACCTGCGGGCCCTGGCCGACCGCACGGGCGGCGACCTCGAACTCGTCGAGGCGGACCTGCTCGACGACGCCGGCTGGCCCGAGGCCGTCGACGGCTGCACGAGCGTGCTGCACATGGCCTCCCCGTTCCCGCCCGCCCCGCCGCGCGACGCCTCGACCCTGGTGCGGCCCGCCGTCGACGGCACGCTGCGGGTACTCCGGGCCTGCGCGGCTGCCGGGGTGGGGCGGGTCGTGGTGACGTCCTCGATCGCGGCCGTCTCGGCACGGACCGGGAAGAACGACGACCGGGTGCGCGACGAGTCCGACTGGGCCGACCTCGACCAGGCCACGCCGTACGCCCGGAGCAAGACCCTCGCCGAGCGCGCCGCGTGGCAGTTCGCGGACGAGCACGCCCTCGACGTGGTGGCGATCAATCCCGGGCTCGTCCTCGGGCCGATCCAGCACCCTTCCGCGGGCACCTCGGTGAGCACGGTGCGGCGACTCCTCGGACGCGAGGTCCCTGCGGTGCCGTCGATGGGCTTCGCGCCCGTGGACGCACGCGACCTCGCCACGGCGCACCGGCGGGCCCTCGAGACGCCGCAGGCCGCCGGCCAGCGGTACATCTGCGCCGGCCCGAACGTGTGGCTCGGCGAGATGGCAGAGATCCTCCGCGAGGAGTTCGGGCCGCGCGGCTACCGCGTCCCCACGGCGCCGATGCCGTACTGGCTTCTGTGGGCCCTCGCGCGCTTCGACCGGGAGGTGCGGCTCGCCCTCGACTACGTGGACCGCCCCGAGCACCTCCGCGCCGACAAGGCCGTGACGGAGCTCGGCCTGAGGATGCGGCCGGTCCGGGAGACGCTCGTCGACACCGGGAACAGCCTGATCGACCACGGCCT
>NZ_BAAGRL010000010.1:0-13330 GCF_054782975.1 Myceligenerans halotolerans | reverse complement strand
CGCTCCGTCCGGAGCGCGCCGCGCACCATGTCGAGGACCGCTTCGTCGGCAAGGCCCGCCGCGCGGGCCCGGTGGACCAGATCACGGGTGCGGCGCAGCAGGTCCCCGTCGCCCGACCGCGCGGCCGCGTCCTCCGGCGACTTCTCCCGCCGGGGGGCGGGAGCGATCACGGTGCCGACGCGACGCCGGCTCACCACGGTGCCGCCCGCCTCCAGCTCCCGGTAGGCGCGCTGGACCGTGCCCACCGCGATCCCGAGATCGCGCGCCAGGTCCCGCGAGGCGGGCAGCCGGTCCCCCGCCCCGAGCGCCCTGACCGCGACCAGCGCCACGACCTGCGAGCGGATCTGCTCGTAGACGGGAATCGGGGAGGACAGGTCGACCCGGAGCTCGGTGGGCATCGGCCCGGTGGGTACCGGGCCGGTCGGCGTTGGGCCGGTGGGCGTTGAACCGGTGGGACCCGGCCGGCTGGGTCCTGGCCCGGTCGATCCCGGCTCGGTCGGTCCCGGCCCCGTCGGGTCCCGCCCCATCGCACCCGGATCGGTCATGCCCGGACGCCCCCCTCGCGGCGGACCGGGTCCCGGACGACGGCGGGGCGGTGCGGGACCGCCGCGAGAAGCCCGGAGATTCCGGAGGTGACGCCGATCGCGATCCCGGCGACCATCAGAGCGACACCCACACCGGACAACCACGCCGCGGCGGCAGCTCCGTCCGGAAGCGCGCCACGGTGCCCGAACGCGCTACCCGCGATCCACAGCGTGATGCCCAGCGTGCCCCCGACGAAGATCTGCACCCCGCCCAGCAGCCGTGCCGCGCTGGTGCCGCGGACGGCGGCGTCGTGCTCGGCGGGGACCCGCGCCAGCGGCGACCGGCGCGCGATGAGCCGGAGGGTCGCCACCGTGGCGAGCAACGCGACCACGAGCCCGGAGAGCAGCGGCACGCCGTAGGGCCACCCGGGGAACGGCCCCCGCGACGACCCCGAGACGCCGCCGTCCGGCCAGACGACCGGCGGGTGGTCGAACCGCCTGCCATCCTCCCCGGCCACCAGGCCGAACAGGACCAGCGCCACCACCAGGACCAGCGCCGTCGCGAGGAGCCACCGCAGCCGGGCCCCGCCGAGCGACCACACCGTGCGCCGCACGAGCGGGGCCGTGCGCACCGCCCCCGAGGGGCGCGGCCATGTCAGCTCGCCGACCGCACGCACGGCGCAGAACACGACCACGGCGGCGAAGGGCCCCAACGCCTGGAAAAATCCGGGGACCGCCGCCACCGGGCCGTACCCACCCGTTCTCGCCACCGGAAGGCTCAGCACCACCCCGGCACAGACGACGGCCGCGAGCGCCGACGCCGCGGCGATCAGCAGTTCGTGCCGGCGTGCATGGACGGCGGGCCTCGGTGGGGACCACCTCGCCTCGTCGTCGGCACCGAGCCGCCGCACGAGCACGACGACGAGCATCGTGACGAGTACGGGCAGCACGACGAGCCCCAGGATGGCGAACAGTCCGAGACCAGCAGCCACAAGACACCTCCAATGAATCAATGCGTTGACTCATTGAATCAGAGGATGGGTCCAGCGCGCAACGACGCATCTCTTCAGGATCTTGGACCTCAGACGACGACCGACCTGTGGTCGCCGATCTGCAGATGCCCGTGCCAGCCGGCCCACGACGGCCGATTCGTGGGAGAGCGGCCGATTCGTGGGAGAATGACGACAGCTTCGTGCGCCACCCGGCGCTCGAGGCTCTTGTGTATGACCACATCATTTGCCGCTTCCCTCACGACGCGACCGGCCACGCCGGAGGACGCCGCCCTTCTCGAACGCCTCTGGCACCTGTTCCGGCACGAGATGTCGGGACTCACGGGCACGCTGCCGAATCCGGACGGCGCCTTCCGCCGCGAACGCCTCGACGCCGCACTCACCGATCCTGGATGGTGCGGCGTCCTGGCTCACGTGAAGCCACCGGCCGACGGCGGTCCCGGACAACCGGCAGCCGAGCCTCGACCTGCGGGATTCGCACTGGTCCGCGACACCTCAGGCCCGACCCGCGTGCTGAACTCGTTCTTCGTCGTCCGCGGTGCGCGCCGGGCCGGCGTCGGACAGAGACTCGCCGCCGAGGTCCTCGCACTCTTCCCGGGACCCTGGGAAGTCGCCTTCCAGGACACCAACGCACCCGCCGTCCGCTTCTGGCGCTCGGTCGCCACGGAGGCTGCCGGAAAGGCGTGGACCGAGGAGCACCGGCCCATCCCCGACAGGCCGGACCTGCCGCCCGACACGTGGATCTCGTTCACCACGTCGCGGTGAAGCCACACGCACGGGCGCGGCACCGACCCCCGGATCGAACCGGATCGGAGGTCGGCACGGCGCTCAGAACGGGGGCGGGCTGGATGCCGATGGACCCGCTCCAGGTGTCGAAGGTGGTTCGGGTGGCTCTGGTGCCTCGCGCGGCTTGGCGAGTGTCATGCCCTGGGCCAGGGCGTAGCGGATGGTGGGGTCCACGATGGCGGGCTCGACGACGGTGGTGGTGCCGGTAGGTGGGGTCCAGTGGGTGGTCCCGGTCTCGGGGTCACGAGCGACATGCCAGTTGGCATGGGTTTTGAGGTTATGGTGTTTTCTGCAGAGGGTATGCAGGTTGTCTGCCCGGGTCTGGCCGAGTTCACCGGGTCGGTAGTGACGCTCCGGATCGAAGGGTTCGATGTGGTCGAGGTCGACTGCTGTGCGGCCGCCGGTGGTAGCGGGCCGGTGGCAGCCGGGGAACCGGCAGGTCTCGTCGCGTGCCGTGATGGCGGCCCGCAGCGTGGCCCCGGGGGTGTAGGTGCGGGTCGAGTAGTCGGTCAGGATCCCGGAGACCGGGTCGGTCAGGAGCCGGCGCCAGGTGGCGTCGGTGGCGATGCGTGCGGCAACGTCGGCAGGGATGGGTCCGATGCCGTCCAGGATGCCGGGGGTGGTGTCCTCGGGGTCCAGCAGCATGCCGGCCGGCACGGTCACGTTCACGGACGCGGTCACGTCGATGACCCGCACCCGCGTGCCCGCTACGGCGCCGCTCATTCTCCCGTCGCTGCTCGCGCTCTTGCCGGTGGCGCTGTTGCCGGTGGCACCGGACGCGCCGGCATTCGACACGCTGCAGCCCGTGCCGAGGCCGCCAACGGGCCCGGTCAGCACGATACCGTGCGGGTCGTCCGGGACGGGGATCAGGTCGGTGTCCAGCACCGGCTCGACCAGCCGGGGTGGCTCCTGGTCGGCTAGGCGCGCGTGGACCGGCGCTGCGCCATCACCACCGAAGCCGCCTGCACCCGGTCCGGCGCTCACCCCCGGTGCGGTGGCCGCCCCCGGTGCGGTGGCCGTCGATGTGGTGCCGTCGGTGTGGGGCGGTTCTGCGTCGGACATTGGTTCCTCGGCTTCGTCGTCGGGGCAGGGTAGGACGAGGTCGCCGGTGATCAGGGCGGTCAGGGCCGCGGCGCGCAGGGCGCCCAGGGGGCGGGTCTCGCCCGGGGTGTCCTTGAGGGCCTTGGCGGCGGCCTGGACCGCGTTGAACGTGCGGGCTGTGTCCACCACGGGCAGGTCGGCGGTGATGCGGCCCATGCCGGGGCCGGCCTGTTCGGCCCACACGTTGCACCGGTCGGTGATCTCACGGCGGCGCGCCTTGCGGCCGTGCACCTCGGCCGCGCGGGCGTTCATCTGCTCCCTGACCCACCGCCACGTGCGGGTGCGGGCGCCCGGGAGCAGGTCCGTGATCGCCGCACCCCGCTCCTCGATGCTCAGCTCGGCGCCGGCACGCAGGAACGTGTCCGCCTTCTTCGCGTCCACACCACCTGCGGCCAGCGCTTCACCCAGATCCGGATACAAGCTCGTGCCCTCACCACGCAGGGCGATCAGCCAGCCCTCGGGCGTGGTCACATGCAGTTCGGCCGCGATCTCGCCGCCGGCCGAGTCCCGGCCCAGCGGACCATCCGCACGCGCCATCAACTCAGCCGCCACCCGCGCCTGCGCAGCCCGCGCCCACGACGCCACACGCTCCCAGCCCGCCACCACACGCCGCAGCTCACCGTCGGCCAGAGCCTGCAACGCCTGCGCACCGACCTCCGTCCCGTGGTGCGCGCCGGTGTCCGCGGTGAGGGCATCGAACGACGGCTCCAGCCCAGTCAGGCCCTCGAGCACGCCGGCCAGCACCACACCCGGGACCCGGCTGCCGAGATCCTCCAGCCGCAGCCGCGACAGATCGACGACCACGCCAGGCCGTCCGTCCGGACCCCGCGACACGTACTCGGCTGCGGCATCCTCCATCTCCGGGTCGTTCAAGGGATCCGTCGCCAGAATCGCCGCCAGCTCCTGCTCCGTGTGATCCGGCGGCAACACCGGCAGCCCGGACGCGTCCACCACCTCGACGTCATCGCACTCCGGGTCGCCGAACTCGCCCGTGTCGAACTGGCCACCGATCTCGTCCGTGCCGCTGACCCACTCGACATCGTCAGGCAACACACCCATCCCGGGCGTACGCCCAGCAGCGCCGTCGAACACCGAACCCGCCATGAGTCACACCCCCGTTCAGACTCGTTCGATCACTTCCTCGTCTGTTCGATCCTATGCGGCGGGCCTTGCAACAGCTATCGGAGAGATGAATCTGTGGATAACTTGCCGCATCGGTGCCGAAGGTATCTGATGGATCCAGAGCAACGATATGACTGCCACTCCGGGGGAGACATTAGATGGACACACCGACACACAGCCCGATCAGAGCACGGCCAGCCGCACTCGTCGCGCCCCGCCGCGTCGCCCGCGTCTCGCCCGGGCGCCAGGGCTCACCCGCCGTCACCACCCCCGCGCACGTTCTCGCCCAGCCTCTCCAGCAACTCGCCCAGCACCTGCCGCTCCCCCGTCGGCAGGCCCGCCACCAGCCCTTCCTCATGCAGGAGCAGCTCGCGCACCGTCCGCTCCACGGCCCGGTGCCCCTGATCCGTCAGCGTCACCGCGACCGCCCGCCGCGACACCGACGACGGCGCCCGCGTCACCAGTCCTTCCCGCTCCGCCCGGGCCACGCGCTGGGAGATCGCGCCCGCCGTGACGAGGCAGCGCTCCGTCAGGTCGCGCGTGGTGAGCGACCAGGGCTCGCCGGCGCGGCGCAGGGTACTGAGCAGGTCGAGCGTCGCGGGGTCGATCCCGAGGCGCCGGATCGTCCGGCGACGTTCGTCGGCGAGGGCTTTCGCAACCCGCCACAGCGGCGTGATCACGCCGATCGACGACGTCGGCACGCCCGGCAACTCGCGATCCCACGCTGCGGCGATGTCGGCGGCGGGGACGGCCCCGGTGCCGTCCATCGGGTACTCCGTCATACCGAACCTCCTGTATGTTTAGATCTAAATCTACAGGAGGATCACCTCATGCCCCGTCTCATCCTCGTCACCGGCGGCTCCGGCGGTCTGGGCAGCGCGGTCGCCCGGCGCTTCGTCGCAGCGGGAGACGACGTCGTCGTCACCGGCCGCGACGCCGCCCGGCTCGCGCGCGCCGCCGAGGCCATCGGTGCCCGGCCGGTGCCGTGCGACGTCGGCCGCCCCGGCGACGTCGCGGACCTGGTCGCAGGTCTCGGGCGCCCGGTGGACGTCGTCGTCGGCATGGCCGGCGGCAACACCGACTTCGACCGAGCCGACGCCGGCTCCGCCGAGACCGACCGCACCGCGCCCACCGAGGCCGAGCGCCTCGCCGAGGCCGCCGGCGCCTGGCGCGCCAACCTCGACGCCAACCTGATCAGCACCGTGCTCACGGTCGAGGCCACGCTTCCGGAGATGCCCGAGGGCGGCTCGATCATCACGGTCGGCTCGATCGGCGCGGGATACGCGGGCTCCTCCTACGGCGTCGCGAAGGCCGCTGTCCAGGCGTGGACGGCCGGGCTGTCCGCGCGTGTCGGGCCGCGAGGGATCACCGCCAACTGCATCGCGCCGGGCTTCATCGACGAGACCGGTTACTTCCGCGGCAGGCTCGCGGACGAGCGCCGCGAGCGCCTGATCGCCGCGACCCACGACAAGCGTGCCGGCCTGCCCGCCGACGTCGCCGGCCTGGCCTGGTTCCTCGCCTCTCCGGACGCCCGCCACGTCACGGGGCAGACCCTCCACGTGAACGGCGGCGCCCACACGACCCGCTGACGCACCGGCCCCGGGCCGCACGACCCGTCCGGCGCCGACCACGTCGTTGTGCGTGGTGGTTGCGCAACCACCACGCATAATGACGTGGTCGCGCGCGGGCGGCCTTTCAGGTGTCGTCGCCGGCGGCGCGGCCGGCCGCCGAACGGAGGCGGGCCGCCATGATCTCGCAGCGTTCCACGAGTTCCGCGGGCTCCAGTACCTCGAACTCGTGCCCCAGCAGGGTGACATGCAGGAGCAGCAGGTCCAGGTCGCGCCCGCCCGCGGAGATCTCGCAGGTCGTCGCGTCCCGGGGGTGGACGACGGCGGCCGAAGCCGGCACCCGCGCCCGGACGACGTCGGCGGCGGCGCGCACCAGGAAACGCGCGTGCCGCGGATACACCCGGTCGGCGACGGCCTCCTGGACGTAGGCGGCTGCTTCCGCGGGCACCGCCCGCTGCTCGAACCGCCAGGTCCGGGCCCGGACGTCGCTCATGCGGTCCACGCGGAACGTGCGCCAGTCGTCGCGGTCGCGGTCGAAGGCCAGGAGGTACCACTGCCGCTCGGAGGCGACGAGGCGGTAGGGCTCGACGCGGCGCTGGCTGGTCGCGCCGGCCCGCGTCCGGTAGTCGAAACCCAGCTCGACGCCGTCCCGGCACGCCCGGGCGGTCTCGATGAGCACGTCCGGGTCGGCGGGGTGACGTCCCCGCCCGAACGACTCGACGGCCGCCTCCAGCGCGCGCACGTCGTTGCGCAGCCGCGAGGGCAGCACCTGGTCGAGCTTGGTCAGGGTACGCAGCGCCGCCTCTCCCCCGCTGCCGGCATCGCCGACACCGGCCAGCAGCGCCGCGACGACGGCGATCACCTCCTCGTCGTCGAGCAGGAGCGGCGGGAGCACCTGCCCCGCGCCGAGCTGGTACCCACCGCCCGTCCCGTGGCTCGAGTGCACGGGATAGCCGAGGGCGCGCAGCCGGTCGACGTCGCGGCGGACCGTCCTGGTCGTCACCCGCATCCGCGTGGCGAGCTCGGGACCGGCCCAGACGCGCCGCTGCTGGAGCAGTCCGAGCAGGGTCAGGACGCGCTCGGTCGTGCCGCGTGCGTCGTCGTGCTCGTCGCGTAGGTCGTCCACGTCGGCAGTCTCGCAGACACTGCGGACACATTCTGTCCGCTTCGGGTGCGAACCTCGTTCCATGAACGACGACGACACCACCCCCGGCGCGGACCGCACGACGGCGCGCATGCTGTCCGACCAGCTCGACTGGCACTGGCAGCACCACTTGCGTCCCCGCTTCCGCGGACTGCCCGGCGTCTACGAGCCGCTCTCCGACGACGAGTACTTCTGGGAGCCGGTCCCCGACACCTGGAACGTCCGCCCCCGCGGCACGTCCACCGCTCCGATCCAGGGCGGAACCGGGGACTTCACCATCGACTTCGCGTTCCCCGAGCCCACGCCGTCGCCGCTGACGACGATCGCCTGGCGGCTCGGACACGTGATCGTCGGCTGCCTGGCGGTCCGCAACGCGGCCCACTTCGGCGCGCCCGCCGCGGCGTACGAGACCTGGGACTATGCCGGGGATGCGGCCACCGCGCTCGACCAGCTCGACGAGCAGATCGCCGTCTGGCTGGCCGGGGTCCGCGCGCTCGGCGACGATGGCCTCGCCCGCCCGGTCGGCCCCGCCGAGCCCTTCCCGGAGGCGCCGATGACGGAGCTGGTGCTGCACATCAACCGTGAGCTGATCCACCACCTGTCCGAGGTCTGCCTGCTGCGCGACCTCTACCTGCACACCCACACACACGCCCCGACGGCCTCGCACCCGATCGGAGTTCAGCCATGAGCCGCGTCATCCAGATCACCTTCGACGCCCGTGACCCGCGAGCGCTCTCCACCTTCTGGCGGGACGTGCTCGGCTACGTGCACCCGTTCCCGCCCGGCGTCTCGCCCGAGCCGGGCGCGGACCCGCTCGCCGCCTGGGACGACTTCCTGGAACGCGGCGGCGTCCCCGTGGAACAGCGCAACAGCTCCAACGCTCTCGAAGACCCCGACGAGAAGGGGCCACGCCTGTTCTTCCAGCAGGTTCCCGAGGAGAAGGTCGCCAAGAACCGCGTCCACCTCGACGTCCGCACGGCGTCCGACCTCAGTGGCGACGAACGCATGGCCGCGCTGGAGAAGGAGTGTGACCGGCTGGTCGCGCTGGGTGCGACCCGCGTGCGGCGCTTCGAGCCGGACCCGCCGCTGAGCATCGGGTTCATCGTGATGCAGGATCCGGAGGGGAACGAGTTCTGCCTGGACTGAGTGGGTGCGGGGCGGCGGGCCGCGTGAGGGCCTTCCGCATTGGCGTGACCTGCGGGTACGGCCCGCGGGTCACGTATCCAGCGCCCCACAAGGAGTGGAGGTGGCGCTTCGTCGGCGCGCTCCACGAACTCGTGGCGAGGGTGCCGGCGCCTGGTTCCGGACGAGCTTGCAGCGTCAGAACGCGCTGACTCCCTCCGGTGCCCGCTGGGGCCGCGTCAGCATCCGGAGCATCGCGGTCTGCCCGTGCCGGTCGTGGGCGACGTCGGTCAGCAGGCGTACGACGGCGTCCGCGACGTCGTCGGAGAAACGCGGCGTGCCCAGGCCGACGCTCGCTGCCAGGTCGTCGCAGTGCACGGTCGTCTCGACCAGGCGCGTAAGGAGGAAGTCGTCGGTGGTGAGGCCCCAGGCCAGCCACGAGGGTGCGACGACGTCGGGGGTGCGTGGGGCGGCGAGCAGTGCCCCGGCGGCGGCGAGGGCCTCTCGCGCCCGGGCGACGACGGCCTCGGGACCGGCGCTCGCACCGGTCTCGCCGACATCGCGGATCCTGGTGTTGACGGGGCCGTCGAGCGCGTCGGCGACCCAGGCGGCCCGGGCGTAGTGCTCACGGGCCGTGAGGACCTCGAGGCCGGCGGGCAGGGCGGCCGGGTCGGTCTCCAGGAGGGCCCGCAGTTGGTGGATCTGGGTCAGCAGGTGGTTCGTCAGCCCGCCAACGGTCATGCCCGCGCAGGAGGACTCATCCGACCAGGCCGCGGCAACCTCGGGCCGCGCGGCGAGGTCGACGGAGATGCGGACGCCGTCGATGAAGGAGGAGTGTTCCACCTGGTCAGCGTAGCCATCTACCGGCGACGTCGGCGGCGCGATGGAGCTGCCCCCGGGGTGATGTGCACTCAACTGTTCTCGTCTGCCCGGCCGTCATCCTGAGATAGATCAGTGTCGATGTTGAGCACCGCTACGGCGGGGTCGAGTTGGGCGGCCAGCACGGCGGCGTTCTCCGCGAGCCGACGTCCGGATCGGAGCCGAAGGTCGACAGGCCCGCCGTAGGCGAGCACCACCTCGTCCGCGATCGCGAAGGCAATCGTTCCGCCACGGCCGAGGTGACTGACGATTTCCTTGTGGATGCGGCGGCTCGTGCGCTGTCGACTCCGGTCGGTCTTCGCGTTGCGGTAGTTGCTCGCGCGGCGGCGGATCGAGACGGACTCGCCGACGTAGATCACCCGGGTGCCTTCCTCGTCGTGCCCGAAGTCGAAGCGGTACAGCCCTGGTGCATCGGGGAGAGCGGGAAACGCAGGGATCCCGTCCTCGTCGAGCGTGACTTCCCCGGCGCGCAGCCAGGTGAACCGTGCCGCGACGTCGACCTGATCCAGCAGTTCCAGCGCAGCGACGTCGACGCCTGCCCGCCGCCCCAACCGCATTCGCGGAGTCGCGTCCATCAACCCGGTGCCCGTGGCGTCACTGCCGATCGTGAATCCGAGTTGGGGGAGCCAGCGGCGCGCCGCCTGGGAGTTGAACCGCGTTCGGGCCACACCGGTCGCAATCGAGATGACCTCCTTGACCGGCCAGCGCATACCGTCGATCTCGACCCAGTACTCCCTGATCAGCCCGGGTACGTGCCCGTCGAGCCTGGCTCGAACCATGTCAGCGGTGAGCTCGAACGTCTCCCCATCCAGCGTGAAGTGCATGTGCCCGTTCTACCCCATGTCCGACATCGCGCCGATACGCACTGGATCACCAACGACTCGACGGGGCGAGCCTGGCGACGACCAAGCGTTGCGGCCATACTCCGATGTCGGGCCGGAAGTGAGATGACATGACGAACTGGCAGGGTGTGCGAGTTCGTCGCGTCCTGTTCCCACGCGTTCGTGCTGCGGCGAGCCCCGACTGGGACATCCTGGTCGCCGGGCGCGCCGTGAAAGAGTCAGCCGACCCCCACCGCGCGACGGCGGCCCTGAGAGGCCTCGTCGCCCGACCTTTCGAGAGGACTGCATGAACGACGTAAGGACCGTCGCCGTCTCCCCGCTGACCGTCCCGATGATCGCCGATGTCATCCAACTGATGGACCTGGGAGCACCGTCCATCACCGCTCGGACGGCCTCGGACTACTGGGCGTACGCCACGCTGTTCTCCTCCACCTGCCCGGTCGCACACGTCGACGGCACGCTGGCCGGCGCGGTCATGGCTTTTCGCAGCCAGGACGACCCCGACCAGGTGTACGTGCAGGACGTGATGGTGCACCCCGACCACCGGCGCCTGGGCGTCACCACGGCGCTGCTGGACTCGGTGCGCGGTCAGGCCCAGGCGTGGGGCTGCGCCCGCCTGTGGCTCACCTCAGAGCCGGACAATCAGGCGGCCGACGCCGCATGGCAGAAGCTGGGCTGGTCCAACGTTCCCGGCGATCGGGAGGTCCACGGCGTCCAGGTGATCTCCGACTTCAAGGGGCCCGGCAAGGACCGCGCCGTCTACGAACTCCTGCTCAGCTAACTTCGTGCGCAGCCCCGCAAGGGCGGCGAGGCCGCGCTTCTCGGTTCGCCTTCCGGTGTCGCGTCAGAGTGTCAGGAGGCGTGCCCACTCGACGCGATGATCGGGGGTGAGTGATGACCGCGCGTGCAGGATGAGATCAGCGACGGTTGCTTGTTCGTCGACCTCGAACCGCTGATCCGGGTCACGCTTGAGCAGCCACTGGGACACCTCCGCCCAGCCCCATGCTTCGGGGATCGCCTCCGAAGGGAACTCGACGTCGCCTGTCATGGCACGCACAGCCTCGGCATCACGCCCGGCACGGGCAGCGATCTCCTCGACCGACACCGTGTCGTCCAGAGCCAGCCCCGAGATCTTCTGACCTGTCGCCTCGACCTTCCATACAGCCGTGGTGACCGCGTCGATGAACGAATCGCTCTCGACCACCACGTGCACCTCGGTCGATCCTCGTCCACCCGTGAGCCCGTACACCTCGGGGACCCCGTCCTCGATGGCGTCTTCTTCGGGTTCGGTGATGTCGCGGCTCAGGGTCCTTGCCGGTAGAGAATGCTTTCAGTGCTCTGCGAGCAGGGCGATGAGGGCGATGAGGGCGGTGAACGGGACGACGCTGGACGACGCCGACTGCGCGGTCGCGCAGCAATGCCTGCGCGACAATCGACCCACACGTCCTGCCAGATCACGAGGTGTCCTCGTCGGCCGGTGCCAGTTCGTGAGCGGCACACAGGACCTTTCCGAATCCAGCTCTCGCGTCGATCCGCACCCTGATCGGCCACATTCCCGGAAGGTCGACTTCGACAACGGTCCCGACCGAGCCGAGCAGGATCGGCGGGCCGTCCACGCGCTTCACGCGATCGCCCACCTGCCACACGCGGGGCCGGTCGGCCGGGTCGGTGGTGTCGTAGAACGTACCGTCGTCCCAGCCGCTGTCGACGGCTTCCCCGGCCGTCATTTCTCGGCCTCTCGGACTGCCGAGACGGGCACGACCACGACGCCGCTGCCGCCGTCGATGTCCACGCCCAGGTCCACGGTCGCTCGCTCTGGGCCGGACCCGACGAGGCGGCCCGACTGTCCGGCGAACCGGCCGGTCACAATTCGCACCTGCCGAATCGACGTCATCGTCGATTCCTCGGCCTCTGCGCTCATCGCTCGCCCCTGCGGAGCCGCTCTGCCCAGTCGTCCGCGCCGACGTGCTGCCAGCAGTAGGCCTCGCCCAGCTCGGCGATCCCGTCACAGCCGGGCTCGTAGCACGGGGAATCGCTGATGTGGCGGATCGGGGGCTGCGGGTCGGCCTGCTCGGGCGTCGTCATGCCCTGGAAGTTATGTGCACACCGCGCATGCCGCGAGGAATTTCCTCATTCT
The DNA here is from genome assembly GCF_054782975.1 of Myceligenerans halotolerans. Taxonomy (NCBI): domain Bacteria; kingdom Bacillati; phylum Actinomycetota; class Actinomycetes; order Micrococcales; family Promicromonosporaceae; genus Myceligenerans; species Myceligenerans halotolerans. Next base: position 1,095 of record NZ_BAAGRL010000010.1, on the reverse strand, counting down.
TGCTCGGTAGAGGTTCGCGCGGCGATCTGCTCGCAAGCTCGGTAAATGATCGCGCGCGCCTTCCGGTCGTAGTCCGCGTCCAGTGCCATGGACTCGAACACCTTGGAGTACAGGTCGATCTCCTGGGGCTGCTGCAGGTTGAGTTGTGCGGAGATGGTCTCGAACAGCACGAGCTGGTCGTCGTAGACCCAGAAGCTGTGTTCCGGCGCGATGGCACACTCTCGCTCGAAGGGGATGATCCCCAGCCGCACGTTGGGCAGCATCGACACGGTCATGAGCCGATCGAGTTGAGCGAGCATTGCCTCTGGGGAGCACACCGCGTACAGCAGTACCGCCTCGGTGAGTACGATGCGGAACTTCTTCGAGGTATCGAACAGGACCTCCTGCCGGCGCATCCTCGCCATGACCGCCTCATCCACACCTGTGCCCTGCGTCCAGACCTGGCTGGCCCGTTCGAGCAGGCCGCGCGCGTAGTCCGGGGTCTGGAACAGGCCGGGCACGACCAGGGACTGATAGCTGCGGAAGATGCGCGTGGTCTCCTCCCGGCGAGCCACCCCCGACTGCACCTGCCCCAGGCCGCCACGCATCATGCGCTGCCACTCCTGGTGGCGGGTCTGGAGGGAGTGAAGGTCGGCGAGAAGCGCTTCCGCTTGGTCCTCGGCATCGACGACGCGGCACCACGCCTTGATCTCGTCGTCGGTGGGGGTCTGGCGACCGTTCTCGATCTTGGAGACCTTCGACCCCTGCCACGCGAGCGAATCGGCGAGCCGCTGACCCGTGAGGCCAGCGGCTCGCCGAAGGTCCCGAAGGCGCGCGCCCAGTTCGTTGCGCGCTTCCCGGATGTCAGTGTTCGTCGAAGTGTTTCGCGGCAAAGTCTTCTCTCGTGACGGCGTGGTGCCAGGCTGCATCACGCACGTGGTTCATGTCGACCACCACGGCCGGATCCTCAACCAGTTCGAACCCGAGAAGCGTGTCCTCGTCGTCGAAGTGCATCTTGGCGACCGTTTGGGAGTCGAACATCCAGTAGTCGAACGCCGGCTGGCCGGTCTCGAACTCGATCGGGGACTTCATGCCCAGGGCGGTGTGGAACCGGTC
>NZ_BAAGRL010000009.1:0-44003 GCF_054782975.1 Myceligenerans halotolerans | reverse complement strand
CAATCAACCTAGACCGTGACCTGCGGAAAGCTCGGACCGACACGTCCATGACTCACACCCGCTTCGCCCCGCGCCCGTGATGCGCGCACCGCACCGCACCGACATGCTCGACTACTTCTTGGCCGTCGACTTCTTCGTGGTGGTCTTCTTCGCGGGTGCCTTCTTCGCCGCCGGCTTCTTGGCCGCGGACTTCCGCGCCGTCTTCTTCGCGGGCCCCTGAGCCCGCTTCTCCTCCAGCAGCTGGATCGCGCGCTCGGGCGTGATCGAGTCCGGCGTGAGGTCGCGGGGCAGTGTCCGGTTCGTCTCGCCGTCGGTCACGTACGGCCCGAACCGGCCGTCCTTCACGACGATCGGCTTCTTGCTGGTGGGGTCCTCGCCCAGTTCCCGCAGCGGCGGGGCGGCGGCCGCGCGGCCGCGGCGCTTGGGCTGCTTGTACAGCTCGAGCGCCTCCTCCAGCGTGGTGGTGAACAGCGCCTCCTCGCTCGGCAGGGACCGCGAGTCGGTGCCCTTCTTGAGGTAGGGCCCGTAGCGGCCGTTCTGCGCCGTGATCTCCGTGCCGGTCTCGGGGTCGACGCCGACCACGCGGGGCAGCGAGAGCAGCCGCAGCGCGTCGTCGAGCGTGACGCTGTCCAGGGCCATGTCCTGGAACAGGGACGCGGTCCGCGGCTTGGGCAGCTTCGCGAGCGCACGTTTCCGGGCGGCCGCGGACAGGTCCGGGTCGAGTTCCGGCTCCGGGAGCTGCTCGGTCACGTAGGGCCCGTAGCGCCCGTTCCGCGCCACGATCGGGTGACCGGTAGCGGGGTCGGTGCCGAGCACACGGCCGTCGTCGGCCCCGGCGGCGAACAGCTCGCGGGCCTTGGCGACGGTCATCTCGTCCGGCGCGATGTCGTCCGGGACGCGCGGCCGCACCGGCTTGTCGCCGTCGGCCACCTCGGCGCGGGTGTCCTCCAGGTACGGGCCGTAGCGGCCCACGCGCACGCGGATACCCTCGCCGATGTCCACGGAGTTGATCGCCGCCGCGTCGATCTCCCCGAGGTGCTCGACCAGGTCGCGCAGGCCGCCGCCGTGCGCGTCGACCCCCTCGGAGTCCGACGTGCCGTCGGCGTCGTCGACGCCGGGGGCGTCCTCCCCGAAGTAGAACTCCCGCAGCCACGCGACGCGGTGGCGGTCGCCCGCGGCGATCTCGTCGAGGTCGGCCTCCATGGCGGCCGTGAAGTCGTAGTCGACGAGCCGCACGAAGTGCCGCTCGAGCAGCCGGACGACGGCGAACGCCCGCCAGGTCGGCACGAGAGCCTGGCCGCGGCTCCACACGTACTCGCGGTCCTGGATGGTCGAGATGATCGCCGCGTACGTCGACGGGCGCCCGATGCCGCGCTCCTCCAGCGCCTTGACCAGCGACGCCTCCGTGTAGCGGGCGGGCGGTGACGTCGTGTGCCCCTCGGCGACGAGGTCGCGGCCGGTCAGCGCGTCGCCCTCGGCCATCCGCGGCAGCCGCGTCTCGTTGTCGTTCCTGCCGTTCCTGCCCGACGGCGCGCCGTCCGCGCTCTCGGAGTCCGGGTCCAGGTCGCGCGACTCCTCGTAGGCGGCGAGGAACCCGCGGAACGTGATCACGGTGCCGGACGCCGAGAACACCGCCTCGCTGCCCCCGTGCGCCGGTGCGGAGGCCGCCACGCGCGCGCCGAGCCGCACGGTCGCCGTCGACCCCTTGGCGTCGGCCATCTGCGAGGCGACGGTGCGCTTCCAGATCAGCTCGTACAGCCGGAACTGGTCGCCGGCGAGCTCACCGGCGACCTGCGCGGGCGTGCGGAACGAGTCGCCGGCGGGGCGGATGGCCTCGTGCGCCTCCTGCGCGCCCTTGTTCTTCGACTGGTACAGCCGCGGCGGGCCGGGCACGTACTCCGGGCCGTACAACTCGGCGGCCTGACGCCGCGCCGCGTCGGTGGCCTCCCTCGACAGCGACGGGCTGTCGGTACGCATGTACGTGATGTAGCCGTTCTCGTACAGGGCCTGCGCGGTGCGCATGGTCTGCCGCGAGCTCATCCGCAGCTTGCGGCTCGCCTCCTGCTGCAGCGTGGAGGTGGTGAACGGCGCCGCGGGACGGCGCGTGTACGGCTTGGTCTCCAGGCTCTTGACCTGGAAGTCCGCACCGTCGAGACCGCCGACGACGGCGCCGGCCGCCGCCTCGTCGAGCTGCACCACGCCGGTGCGCACCTTGAGCCGGCCCCGGTCGTCGAAATCGCGGCCCGTGGCGACCCGGTCCCCGCCGAGCTGGGCCAGCCGAGCGCGGAAGGCGGGCTGGTCGGCGTCGTCCACCACCGCGAACGTCCCCGTGACGTCCCAGTACGTGGCGGACACGAACGCCATGCGTTCCCGCTCACGCTCGACGACCAGCCGCGTCGCGACCGACTGCACGCGCCCCGCGGACGTGCCCTTGCCCACCTTGCGCCAGAGCACGGGAGACACCTCGTACCCGTACAGGCGGTCGAGGATGCGGCGCGTCTCCTGCGCGTCGACCAGGTCCTGGTCCAGCTCCCGCGTGTTCTCCAGGGCCCGCATGATCGCCTCGCGGGTGATCTCGTGGAACACCATCCGCTTGACCGGCACCTTCGGCTTCAGCTCCTGGATCAGGTGCCAGGCGATCGCCTCGCCCTCGCGGTCCTCGTCGGTCGCGAGGTACAGCTCGTCGGCCTCCTTGAGGGCCCGCTTGAGCTCGGTGACCTTCTTCTTCTTGTCCGTGTGGACCACGTAGTAGGGGTCGAACCCGTTGTCGACGTCGACGGCGAACTTGCCGTACGGGCCCTTCTTCATCTCCGCGGGAAGGTCGCTCGGCTGCGGAAGGTCGCGGATGTGCCCCACGCTGGCCTCGACCTCGAAGTCGTCGCCGAGATAGCCCTGGATCTTCCGAGCCTTCGTGGGCGACTCGACGATCACGAGCTTGCGTGGCTGGGGCATCCGAATCCGTTCCTACTTCCTGGCGGTCAGCATCTGGTGTGTGACGATCCGGGCCGCCACGTCGGCGTGCGGCACCGGCGAACCCACGGTACGCCACGGGTGGCCTCCAGACACTACCGCCCGTGTCGAGCCCCGCAGGAAGGATCGCCGCGTTGTCAGTGCGAACGCGCGGTGGCCTGGCGGACCACCAGGAGCGCCGCCGTCGTCGCCAGGCTCGCCGACAGGACCGCGAGGACCGCACCGGCGTACGCGGTCATCAGGCCCGACGTCGGCAGCGGGCCGAAGCCCGCCACGGTCGCGATCGCCGGCACCGCCACGACGGCGGTCACGAGCGCGCCGACGCCGAGCAGCACCGCCACCGTCACCGTGAACCCGCCGTCGGACTCCGTGGGCAGGTCGAGCGCGGAGCCCGGGGTCAGGGCGCAGATCAGCGCGCCCCAGGCCAGCACCACGAGCACGGCCGCGACGACGTCCGAGGGCCGGTGCCAGCGGTCCACGATCGTCGCCACCGCCATCGCCGACGTCGCGGCAGCACCGCCCACCGCCACCAGCGGCCGCAGCCTGCGCGGCGCCGCCAGCAGCAGGCCCGCCCAGACCGAGGCGGCCACCGTGGTGTGCCCGCTGGGCAGCGTGTTCACGCCGCTGTTCCACCCCACGAGGTGGTCCGGCCGGTACAGGACCTCGGCCTTGATCACCTGGGTCGTGACGTTCGCACCCGCGATCAGCACGGCCACCTGGACGGCCACCAGCCAGCGGCGACGTGCCAGGGCCACGGCGACCGCCACGAGCGCCCCCACGACCAGCCACCGCATCCCCCCGAGCTCGAGCACCGGATCGGCGAGCCGGGCGAACGCGTCCTGGAAGCGATCCGCGCCCTCGAACGCGGCCTCCTCCGTCAACTGGCCGGGCCACGTGACGACCATCACCCGCCAGACCACCCACACGCCGGCCGCCGCGATCAGCGCGATCAGCGCCGCGCCGAACCGGGCAGCACCGAGCCGCCCGCCACCGGGCCGGGCGGAAGACGTCTGCTGCACAGCGGTCGGTGCCACGAACACACGGTAAGCGAGCTGTCCGACATCGGGTACCAGCGCTCATCCAGGTACCGGCACGCTCCGGACGCAACACACAGGATGGACACAGGCTCGCCTCAGCGAGCCCTCATCGCCAGGAGCAGACTGGAACCCATGATCACGACCGCGCACCGGACCACCACGGGCACCACGACAGCCCCGGCCCCCGGCAACCCGCACCTCACCCGCCCGGACGGCTCCCCGCTGCGCGTCCTCGTGGTCGACGACGAGCCCAACATCGCCGAACTCCTCGCCGCGACCCTGCGCTACGAGGGCTGGGACGTGTCCACCGCCGGAACCGCGAACGCCGCGACCACCGCCGTCCGCGACAACGCACCCGACCTGCTGGTGCTCGACGTCATGCTGCCGGACTCCGACGGCGTCTCCCTGCTGAGCCGCCTCCGCGCGAGCGGCCACGACATGCCCGTCCTGTTCCTCACCGCGAAGGACGCCGTCGAGGACCGCATCGCCGGCCTCACCGCCGGCGGCGACGACTACGTCACCAAGCCGTTCAGCCTGGAGGAGGTCGTCGCCCGGCTGCGCGGCCTGCTGCGCCGTGCGGGCGCGTCACCGATCCGGCCGGAGTCCGCCGTCGTGGTGGGCGACCTCGTGCTGGACGAGGAGTCGCACGACGTGACCCGCGGCGGCACGGAGATCCACCTCACCGCCACCGAGTTCGAACTGCTGCGCTACCTCATGCGCAACTCCCGCAAGGTGCTGTCCAAGGCACAGATCCTCGACCACGTGTGGAGCTACGACTTCGGCGGACGCGCCAACATCGTCGAGCTGTACATCTCCTACCTGCGACGCAAGGTCGACAAGGGACACGAGCCGATGATCCACACCCTGCGCGGGGTCGGGTACGTGCTCAAGCCCGCAGCCGGGAGCGAGGCGGCCGGCGGCTCGTGACCCTCATCCCGCCCACCCTCCGCGCGCGGCTCGTCACGACGCTCCTGCTCGTGCTGCTGGCCTTCACCCTCATGGTCGGCGTCACCTCCACCCTTGCGCTGCGCTCCCAGCTCACCGGCCAGCTCGACACCGAACTGGCCGACGCCGCACAACGCGCCGCCGGACCACCGCCCAGAGCCAACGACCGGCCGTCCGACGACGAGCCCCTCCCCGACGAGGCACCCTCTGACGACGACACCGGCGACGACACCGGCGCTCCATCCCTCGGCGCCGCCGACCGCCCCCTCGCCCCCTGGCTCGGCCAGAACGCGGGCACCCTCCTCGTCACCTACGACGGCGACGACATCGCCCGAGCCGGATACCTCACCGGCGACAACGAGTTCAGCGATCTCACCCAGGAACAGATCGACGCCCTCGAGGACACCCCCGCCGACGACCGGCCCCACACCGTGAGCATCCCCGGCCTCGGCACCTACCGCGCCATCAACACCCCCACCCAGGACGAGAACACCATCCTCGCCCTGCCCACCGGCGAGGTCACCGACACTCTCACGCGATACGTCGGCGTCGAGGCCGTGATCGGCCTGAGCGGGATGGCCGTCGCCGCGGCCGTCGGGACCTGGCTCGTGCGCCGCTCACTACGCCCCCTCGACGAGGTCGCGACAGCCGCGGTGCACGCCTCCGACCTGGAACTGGCACGCGGCGAGGTCGGCGCGATCCCCCGCGTCCCCACCGCGCACACCGACGAGCGGACCGAGGTCGGCAAGGTCGGAGCCGCCCTGAACCGGCTGCTCGGACACGTCGAACGCGCCCTGACCGCACGACACGACTCCGAGTCGCAGGTCCGCCAGTTCGTCGCCGACGCGTCGCACGAACTCCGCACGCCCCTGGCCTCCGTGCGCGGGTACGCCGAACTCGCGCGACGCCCCGGCACCGACGTCGACCACGCCCTGACCCGGATCGAGGCCGAGGCAGCACGCATGGGCGGCCTCGTGAACGACCTGCTCCTGCTCGCGCGACTGGACGCCGGACGGCCCCTCGAACGCGGGTCCGTGGACCTCGTGGCGCTCGCGGCGGACGCCGTCGCCGACGCCCACGCCGCCGGCCGCGACCATGTGTGGGAGCTGGACCTGGACGATCGCGCGGCGGGCGCGGCGGACGCCGCGGACAACGACGGCGCGGCAGGCAACGACGCGGGTGACGACGCGGACGACGACGAGGGGCCGCCCGAGGCGATCGTCGTCGGCGACGAGGCGCGGCTGCGACAGGTCTTCGCGAACCTGCTGGGCAACGCGCGCATGCACACCCCGGAGGGGACGCGCGTGGTGGTGTCGGTCCGGACGGAGCGACCGCCGTCGTCCCCGGCGGCTACCGGGAAGGCCACGGATGCGGCGGCGGACCACGCGACGGCCGTCGTCTCCGTGTCCGACGACGGCCCGGGGATCCCCGCGGACCTGCGGGCCACGCTCTTCCAGCGCTTCACGCGCGGTGACCGGGCGCGCGGTCACGCCAACGGCTCGACGGGCCTGGGGCTGGCGATCGTCGCGGCGATCGTCGCGGCACACGACGGTGAGGTCACGGTCGCCGACCGCGCTGCCGGGGACGGGACCACGCTGGAGGTCCGGATCCCCATGGAGGCGCCGGGCCCATGAGACCCGGCGCCGGAGGCCCGCCGCCCGCGACGCGTGGTGCGGAACCTGGCGGGCGTGGTCGGTCCTTCCGTGAATGATCGGCAGGTTGAACTGCCGATCATTCACGGAAGGACCGACCACACGGGTCCGCCGCCCGCCGGGCGGTCGGTCCTGGTGGGACCGTGCTCCCGGCGGGCGGCGGATGTGGACGAGGTCCGGCGTCAGGCCGTGTGGGTGTGGGCCGACGCCGGACCAGCCGGATCAGGGGGCGTCGTAGCCGCCCGAGTAGGAGCCGGAGCCCGAGTACGCGTGCACGACCCAGCGGTAGTAGCCGGACGAGCCCGAGTAGGTGACGGTCTCGTCGGGCGACGACGTGATGCCCTGCGCGACGGTGCTCCAGCTGCTGCCGTTCCACCGCTGCAGGTACAGGTCGAAGTCCGTGCCGCTCGGTCCGTCGAGGCAGCCGGCGTGCGAGCCCGAGCTCGCGTAGAAGTACCCGCCGCTCGGGTGCGCGGCCGACGAGCCGGACGACAGCGAGCCCGAGAACGAGGACTCGTAGTCGCCGCAGTCGTCACCCGGACCCGGGTCGCCGCCACCACCGTTGGTGATGAGGGAGACCCCGGCCGCGGACAGCGCCTCGCCCACCGGCTGGAAGTACGTGGTGCCGCCGGAGGAGCAGTTGCCGGAGCCGCCCGAGGTCATGCCCTGCGCGAGCGTGCCGGCGAGCAGCGAGCCGCCCGAGTCGCCCGGCTCGGCGCACACATTGGTCCGGATGAGGCCGTACACCGAACCCTGCGCGTAGTTCACCGTGGCGTTCAGCGCCTGGATGGTGCCGCAGTGCCAGCCCGTCGTCGAACCGGAACGGCACACCGAGGTGCCGACCCCCGCCTCGGAGTAGCCGGAGACGTTGACGGTGCCGCCCGAGTAGTTGTTGACGGCCCCGACCAGCGTGTTGCCGGACGCCACGTCGACGTACCCGTAGTCGTTCCCCGGGAAGCTCGACGTGGTGAACGTGCCCGACGGCGAGGTGGTGCTGTCCCCGACGTCCCCGCAGTGGCCCGCGGTGACGAAACCGCCGGTGGCGGAGAAGCCGACCGAACAGCGCGAGGAGCCGTTGATGTAGTAGGCGTTGCCGCCGACGACGTCGATCAGCGGGCGCGGCTGCGCGTCGGTGACCTGGTAGCTCACGGCGTCGGCCGGGATGCCGGCCTTCCGGGCCGCCGCGACCGCCTTGCCCTTCGCGCCCTTGTGCACGTCGATGACGACCTGGTTGTTCTCCACGTCCACGTAGAAGGACGGGACGCCCTTCGTGCCCGCGAGCGCGTCGTCCAGCTCGGCCTTCCAGCTGTCCAGCGCCTGGAGCGAGTGGTCGACGACGACCGCCTCCGCGCCGGCCTTCTCGACCTCGGCCGCCTCGGCGGCGTCGGTCACGGCGACGGTCACCGATTCGGCGCCGTCGAGCCACGCCCCGGCGTACGAGTCGTCGAGGTTCTTGGCCAGACGGTCCGACGTGGCGTTCGCGCCGGACTGGAACTCCATGAGCTCGACGGCCTCGGCCGCCTCGAGCCCCAGGTCGCGCTCCATCGCGCGCAGGAGTCCGGGCTCGTACTGGTCGATGGTGTCGGTCTCGGGTGCGGGGACCGGTGAGGCGTTTGCGACGGCGGCGGTCCAGAAGCCGCCGATGAGCGTCGTCGCAGCGGTGGCTGCGACGAGCGCCCTGGTGCGTGTTCGTCTCATGTCCAGCTACTCCTTGTGTGGGGTTTCATGGGTGATTTTCACCCAAAATCACGGTAGGGGTAGAACGTGACTGTGCACAGATAACACCCGGGTCATACATAGACCGTATGGAAGGCAGGCAGATGCGGTCGGCGGGTCGCCGACCGCATCCACCCGGCGCGAGCCTCAGTAGGTCAGCAGCGAGACCCCCGCGGCCGAGAGCACCTCGCCCACCGGCTGGAAGAACGTCTGGCCGCCCCAGGTGCAGTTGCCCGAGCCGCCCGACGTCATTCCCTGGGCCGAGTTGCCCGCGAGCAGAGAGCCGCCGGAGTCGCCCGGCTCGGCGCACACGTCGGTCTGGATGAGGCCGTGCACCGGGCCCTCGGCGTAGTTCACCGTCGCGTTCAGCGCCTGGATGGTGCCGCAGTGCCAGCCCGTCGTCGAACCGGAGCGGCACACCGTGGAGCCGACCGGCGCAACCGAGTGGCCCGTCACGGCGTACGTGTTGCCGTCGTAGCCGTTCACGCCCGGCACCAGATTGTTGCCCGCGCCCACCTCGACGTACGCGTAGTCGTTCCCCGGGAAGCTCGAGACCTGGAACCGGCCCGACGGCTGCGAGGTGGTCGCGCCCGTGTCGCCGCAGTGGCCCGCGGTGACGAACCCGCCGGTCACGGAGAAGCCGACCGAGCACCGGGATCCGCTGCCGATGTAGTAGGCGTTGCCGCCCACGACGTCGACGAACGGGCGCGGCTGCGCGTCGGTGACCTCGTAGGTCACGGCGTCGGCGGGGACCCCGGCCGCCTCGACGAGTGCGGCGGCCTCGGCCCGCGCGCCCTCGTGCACGCCGATCACGATGCTGTTGGTCTCGACGTCCACGGAGTACGACGGCACGCCGTCGACACCTGCGAGCGCGTCGTCCAGGTCGGCGGTCCACGTGTCCAGCGCGTCGAGCGAGTGGTCGACGACGACGGCCTTCGCGCCGGCCTTCTCGACGGCGGCCACGTCCGCGGCGTCGGCGACGGCGACCGTCAGGTCCGCGGAGTCCCCGACCCACGAGCCGGCGAAGCTCTCGTCGAGGGACCCGGTCAGGGACTCGGACGCCTTGGTGGCCCGCGCCTCGGCCTCGAGGAGGTCGACCGCCTCGGTGGTTCCCAGGCCCAGGTCGCGCTCCAGTGCGTGGAGCATGCCGGGCGCGTACCTCGATGGCGCGTCGGGGCCGCGCTCGGGGGCGGCCGCGGCGGTGCCCGCGGTCCAGGCTCCTCCGACGACCGTCAGTGCGGCGGTGGCCGCGACGAGTGCGTGGGCGCGTGTTCGTCTCATTCTCACGAAGCTCCTTGGATGTGGGATGGGTTTAATTTTTCACCCGTGGGACATCACGCTAGGGCGATTCATGACCGAGGCACAGATAGCACCCAGGTCATACACGACCGGTATGTCCGTCAGCGAGGCGACGTCGTCCACCCCTGTCGCCGCAGCCCGCCCGCGCGAAGCGGCACCTCTCGAAAGCCCCTGACCTGTACATTCAACAAATACCCGGAATAGGTGTAAGTTCTCCCACCACGTCAGGGGAGATCGCCATGACCGTTCCAGTCGTCGTCGTTCCACCGGATGCACAGCCACGCACCTACCTCTGGCTCGCTCTGCTCACGACGTTCGTCTTCTGCCCGCCCGCCGGCCTGATCGCCCTGCTGTTCTCCGCGCGCGTCGCGCCGCGCTGGATGGCGGGAGACAGGCAGGGCGCGTGGGCCGCGGCCCGAGCCGCACGCAACTGGTCGCTGACCGGCGTTCTCCTCGGACTGCTGCTCGCCCTCACCGTCGTGGTCTGGGCGGGCACGGCCACGCTGCAGGCATGATCCGCGCAGCGGTAGCGCGCCGCAACAGCGCCTGGTTTCACCCGGCACGGACAGGATTCACATTGCCCCGGCCTCCTGTACCGACCGGCAACCCAGGTATCCTCGCCCATCATGGCGACAAGGCGTAAGCGCTCGCGAAGCGGTCGGTCCGGCGCACGTGCCGGGGGCCCGCCCACCAGCAATGCCCTGGAGTGGGCCGAGCGTCTTGCGACGGGCGAGGAAGCGCCGCAACCGACGGCCCTGGAGTGGGCCGAGAGCCTCGCGACGACGGACGATCACCAGGAGCCCGCGGCGTCGAACCCCTGGGCGACGCCCGCGGAGCCCGATCCGGCTCCCGCGTCCCCGTTCGGCCCCATTGGTACGGACTCCGGCCCGCCGCACGGCGCCGGGGCAGTCGCCCCCTTCGGCGCGGCGGCCGCGGCGAACGCGGCTGCCCCCGGGGACGACGACGGCGCGCCGGGCTGGGGACACGTCGCGTCCGAGCCCCCGGCCCGCCGCAGCCGCCGGATGCGCGGAGGCAAGGGGGCGGGCACCAAGAGCTCCCGGACGGCGCGGGCCGACAAGCCGGATCGTGGCGGACGCCAGAAGAGCGCCGGCTCGTCGCGTGGCGGCGGGCGGAGCGCCGCGCTCGGGCCCGAGCCGGTGGGCCCGGACGCCGCGACCGGCCAGATGGGCGAGCTCCCCGGGGCATCCACGCCGTTCAGCGGAACCGAACCGTTCGGCGTGACCAAACCTGACGCCGGGGCCGGACCGGACGCCGGGGCGGGACCGTTCGGCGGGATCGCACCGGACGCCGGGATCGGACCGGATGGTGACACCCCACCACCCGACACCACGCAGGGCCCCTCCCTCGCCGCCGAGACGCCGGCGGCCCCCACCCGGAGCCGGAGATCGGCGCGCGCCAAGGGCGATCCCGCGGGCGACCGGGCGACGCGCCGGTCCGCCTTCCGAAGGCCAGGGCGTACGCCCGACGCCGACACGGACGGTGTCGGGCCCGGGGAGAAGCGCTCCGGCAGGTCCGGCGAGCGGCCCCAGGGCCGCTCGGCCGTCGCCGCACCGGCGCGGCCCTCCGGCACGAAGGTGCGCCGCATCCTGGCCAAGGGACTGCCGAAGGCCGCCGACAGGCCCACGGTGCTGATCGTGGCTGCGGTCGTGGCCGTCGCCCTGGGGCTCGGGGTCGGCTGGACCACCAACTACTTCGACTCCGGGCAGAATATCGCCGCGGCCGACCCCCGGCAGTGTGCGGCCGCGCAGACCGCCTGGACCAAGGCCGCCAACGCGCAGACCGGGATCTCCGAGGACGAGCCCGCGTCGGTCCGCTCCGGCTTCATCGAGGCGCGGGACGCGATGGCCTCGGTCGATGACATACCGGCGGGGATCGCCGACGACTGGAAGTCCGCCCGCGCCTTCTACACCACCGTCGCCGACGCGCTCGAGGCGAAGGAGGCCGGCGACGCCGAGGGCATCGCGGAAGCCGCCCAGGTGGCCTCCACCCAGGTCGATACCGACGACATGATCGCGACGAGCAAGCGCATCACGAGGTACGTGAACGCGGACTGCAACGCCTGATCTGCGGCGTCCCGCGACGGCCGCGGGTCAGCCGATGTTCGGATGTCGTTCCAGCCACAGGCTGTACTGCGGGCTCCGCGCCACCGCGTCGCGACGAGCACGGAACGCGGCGTCCTCGATGAGCTCCGTGTCGAGCAGCCCGCGCACGTCGCGGCGCCAGCCGAGATAGTGGGTACGGCGCAGCGGCGCCCCGGTGAGCGGCACCGCGCGGACCCCGGGCGGGTCCGGCTGCCCCGGCTCCACGAGCGCGACCGCACGCCCCGTGCGGACCTGGTCGACGGCCGTGGTCCAGTCGGCCTCGCCGACGGCGCTCGGCGCGAAACCCGCGCGCACGCAGGCGGACACGAAGCAGGCGTACAGGCAGCTGTGGTCGGGCACTCTGAGCCACTGCTCCTCGGCGAGCTCGGCCAGCGTGACCTCGGGCTTGTCGGCGTACTCGTGCCCCTCGTGGAGCAGCACGAACAGCGGATCGGTGCTCACCCGCGTCCAGGTCACCGACTCGGACGCCGGAGGCGACGCGTCGGAGCAGACGCCGGTGACGGCGACCTCGATCGTGCCGCACGCGAGGGCGCCGCTGAGATCGTCGCCGCCCCGGGGCAGCACGGTGGTCACCACCGAGCCGGGCAGTGCCGAGTGCAGTCGGTTGACGAAGAGCCCGCCGAGCCCGCTGCCGGCGACGCCCACCCGGAGCGCACCAGGATCGCCATCCTGGCTGTTGACCATTCGTTGAACATCGTCGGTGAGTGTGGCCATGGCGGGCAGCAGGACACGGGCATGGCGCAGTACCAGATCGCCGAGCTCGGTCGAGCGCGCGCCGTTGCGGTCACGTACGAAGACGCTTCCGCCCAAAGTGCGGTCGATGCGGTTCAGCTGCGCCGTCAGAGCCGGCTGCGCGATGCCAAGGACAGCGGCGGCCTTGGTCACACTCCCGGACTCGGCAACGGCGACCACCATCCGCAGGTGGCGCAGGTCGAGTTCCACGGCAAGGAAAATAATCGTCAACCCCAGCCCCTGTCTTGTGACTGGAGTCAATTGGCGGATGCCCGCCACCGACCGTTACACGCCGGAAACAGTCCCAACTCTGGGTGAAACTTGAGACAAGAAATGACGATGGTTCACGTGGGGTCACGGACCAGCGTTCGCCGCCGGGACAAGGAAGCCGTCCAGGACGAGACGGCGCACGGCAGGCAGCAGCTCGGCGGCGAGATCGTCCGCCGGGACCTCGAAGAGCGTTGCCAGCGCGCCGATAATCTGGCTGACGGTCAGCTCGCCGTCGCACGCTCCGACGAGACCGGCCAGCGGTGAGGACGCCTGGACGCCGCGTCCCAGTCCGTCGCCCTGCCGCAGGATCACGACGTTCGGATCGGCCGATCCAGGTGTCAGATACCTTTCCTCGGTGACATCGGCGGCCGAAACGAGGCGGGTTACCGCCACTTCGTCGTCGCTGTGCGTGGCGAGCCACGCATGTGCGGTGAGCACCGCGCCGAGATGACCCCCGAGTGGCTGGCGCACCGATCCGCTGTGTTCCTCCAGGCGGCGCAGCCTGTCCCAGCCGCCACGGACGACGTCGTCCCCTCTCGGTGCGCCGCCCGCCGCCTCCGGCGCACCGCCCGCCTCCGCCGACAGGCCGGCCGCGGCGTCGCCGTCGGTCCCGGGCCGCCGTAGCGTCACGATCCCGAAACCGACCGCCTCGACGTCGCGGGACGCGAAGTCGTCCAGCCACGCGGCATACGCGGCAGTCCATGCCTCGGGCTCGCGGTCCAGGGTGGTACCGCCGTCGCGGATCCACGTCTCCGCGTACTCGGCGGGGTCGAGGACCTCGCGCTGGATCACCCAGCCGTCCAGCCCGTACCGCTCGTGCGCGACGTCGAGCCACGCGCCGACGCGTTCCTCCCACTCCTGGCCGCGCCGGTGCTCCCAGTTCGCGAGCAGCTGCGCGACACCGCCCGGCGCCAGCACCTGCCCGACACCCGTGACCAGGTCGCGGACCAGGTCGTCCCCCGCCCGGCCGCCGTCGCGGTACTCGTAGTCCCCGAGCGCCTCCCGGACGGCCGCGCCCGCGGAACCGGAGTGCGGGGTGATGACGAACGGCGGGTTCGACACGACCAGATCGAACTGCTCCCCCTCGACGGGGTCCAGCATGGAGCCATACCTCAGGTCGAGGCGCCCGGCACCGCCGGGCACGCCGGCACCGCCGGGCGCGCGGTCGTCGTCGGTCAGGTTGAGCGCCGCGTTGAACGCGGCGAATGCGAGGGCGCGGCGCGAGATGTCGGTGGCCACCACCGAGCTCGCATGCCGCGAGGCATGCAGCGCCTGGATGCCGCAGCCGGTGCCGAGGTCAAGGGCGCGCGCGACCGGATGGCGCACGGTGACCTGCGCCAGGGTCAGCGAGGCGCCACCCGCGCCGAGCACGTGGTCCGTGGGAAGGCGGCCCCCGGTGGCCATCTCCCCGTGGTCGGAGGCGAGCCACCAGCGCGCCTCGCCCGAGGCGTCGGTCGCTCCGTAGGGACACAGGTCGACGGCTGCGCGGACCTCGTCGTGGGGCTCGTTGCCGGCGGAACGAACCAGCCCGAGGCGTTCCGCGCCGACGGTGCCGACGGTAGGCAGCGCGCGATCGAGCGCGGCCCGGGGGACCACGCCGCCGAGCAGGAAGAGCGAGACGAGCGCGGCACGCGGATCCCTGGCGGAGGCCTGCTCCACGACCCGGCGCGCGGGCACCGCCTGGTCGCGATGCAGCGCCGCCGAGGCCACCGGACCGAGCAGCTCGTCGACGCCGTCGACGTCGTAACCACTGGCGTCGAGGTCGCCGCGCAGCGGGCGGACCAACGCGGTATCGACATTCGGAGCGGACGACGGGGTCACCAAAGGCGAAACAGGCACGCTGCCATCTTCCCGTACTGACAGCAATCGGTCCTTCGGTGAGTGATCGGCAGGTCTGTCTGCCGATCACTCACCGAAGGACCGATCAAGGTTGCCGGCCGGCGATCCGATCGCCGGCCACGGCCTCGGCCCGCGGGGTCAGACCACCGCCGACGCCTTCTCCTCGGCCGCCTCCGACGCGCCGTTCTCGCGGTTCGCGCGAACCTTCGTCCAGGCGACCGCACCGAGCGCGATACCCGCCGCGGCCAGCGCGATGGCGATGCGGAGCACGTGGTTCGCTTCGGCCGGGACGGACATCGCCACCACCGCGGGCGCGATCAGGAGCGCCACCAGGTTCATGACCTTGATGAGCGGGTTGATCGCCGGGCCGGCGGTGTCCTTGAACGGGTCGCCCACGGTGTCGCCGATGACGGTCGCCTCGTGCGCCTCGGAGCCCTTGCCGCCGTAACGGCCGTCCTCGACGATCTTCTTCGCGTTGTCCCAGGCGCCGCCCGAGTTGGCCAGGAAGATCGCCATGAGCACGCCCGCGCCGATCGCGCCGCCGAGGAAGCCGGCGAGCGGCCCGACGCCGAGGCCGAAGCCCACCGCGATCGGGGCGAAGGCCGCGAGCAGACCCGGCGTGGCCAGTTCACGCAGCGAGTCCTTGGTGCAGATGTCGACCACGCGGCCGTACTCCGGGCGCTCGTCGAACGTCATGATGCCCGGGTGCTCCCGGAACTGGCGCCGCACCTCGAACACGATCGCCCCCGCCGCGCGGGTCACCGCGTCGATCGCGAGCCCCGAGAACAGGAAGACGGTCGCACCACCCAGGATCACGCCGACGAGGGTGACCGGGCTGATGATCTGGTAGTCCAGCATGGACGTGACGAGGCCGCCGCCCTGCTCCCCCACCTCGCTCAGCGCGTGGGTGACCGCCTCCGCGTACGAGCCGAACAGCGCGGTCGCGGCCAGCACGGCCGTCGCGATGGCGATGCCCTTCGTGATGGCCTTGGTGGTGTTCCCGACGGCGTCCAGGTCGGTGAGGATCTGCGCGCCTTTCTCGTCCACCTCGCCGGACATCTCGGCGATGCCCTGCGCGTTGTCACTGACCGGGCCGAAGGTGTCCATCGCGACGATGACGCCCACCGTGGTGAGCAGGCCGCAGCCCGCCAGCGCCACGAGGAACAGTGCGAGCCACACCGACCCGCCGGCCAGCAGGAACACGGCGCAGATCGCGGCGGCGATCGTGCCGGCCGTGAAGACCGCCGACTCGAAGCCGACGCCGATGCCCGCGAGCACCACGGTCGCTGCGCCGGTTCGCGAGGTGGCCGCCACGTGCGCGGTCGGCTTCTTGTTCGTGTCCGTGAAGTAGCCGGTGATCCACAGGATCACGCCCGCCAGGACCACACCCACCAGCACGGCGACGGAGGCGACGACGCGCGGGTCGATCCCGCTGACGTCGCCGAGATCGGCGGTGCCGTTCAGCTGCTCGAAGGAGCCCGGCAGGTAGACGAACGCCGCGATACCCGCCAGCACCGCACCCACGAGCGCGGAGACGTAGAAGCCCCGGTTGATGGCTGTCAGCCCGCTCTCCGAACCGCGCACGCGAGTGATGAACACGCCCAGGAGCGCGACGAACGCGCCGATGGCGGTGACGATCAGCGGGAACACGAGGCCCTGCTCACCCATCGCGGCCTTGCCCAGGATGAGGGCTGCCACCAGCGTCACGGCGTAGGACTCGAACAGGTCGGCCGCCATACCGGCGCAGTCACCGACGTTGTCACCCACGTTGTCGGCGATCGTGGCGGCGTTGCGCGGATCGTCCTCCGGGATGCCCTGCTCGACCTTTCCGACCAGGTCGGCTCCGACGTCGGCCGCCTTGGTGAAGATTCCGCCGCCGACGCGCATGAACATCGCGAGGAGCGCCGCGCCGAAGCCGAAGCCCTCCAGCACGCCGGGCGCCTGCTCGCGGTAGATGATCACGACGATCGCGGCGCCGAGGAGGCCGAGGCCCACCACCGACATGCCGACGACGCCGCCGGTGCGGAACGCGATCCGGGCGCCCTCCGCGCGGCCGCCGGGGCGCGTCGCGGCGGAGGCGACGCGCACGTTCGCCCGCACCGCCAGCCACATGCCGAGGTAGCCGATGGCGGCGGAGAATCCGGCGCCGAACAGGAACGCGACGGACCGGCCGACGCGCACCCCGCTCTCGCCCGGGAGCAGGAACAGCAACGCGAACACGACCACCGCGAACAGGGCGAGCGTGCGGAACTGACGACTGAGGTACGCCGAGGCGCCCTCCTGCACCGCTTGCGCGATGTCCTGCATCTTCGGGGTGCCTTCAGGGGCGGCGAGCACCTGCCTGCGTAGCACGAACGCGCAGGCGAGTGCGCCTACGGCGATGAGGGCGATCACCGTGACAACGGTGATGCTGGTGGAGCCGAGTGTGAGCATCCGTCCTCCTCGACGGGGAAGAACATGAACAGGTCATGACCCATGGTGGGTATTTACGTCCCGCCGGCAACGTTGGCAACGGGAATGGGCCGAGTGTACCTGCATGTGACGCCGGTCACGAGCGATAGGAAACGACCGCCGTGAGCAGCCGCTCGACATCGGTGAGGTCCGGGAGGACCACGGCCGCACCGGCCTCGCGGAGCGCCGCCGCCGACGTCCGCCCGGCGGCCACCCCCACGACGCGGGCGCCGCCCTCGATGCCCGTTCGCACGTCCTCCAGGGAGTCGCCCACGATCACCGTGTTCCCCCGGGTGAACCGTTCGCCGTAGCGCTCCCCCGCGCGCTTCTGCGCGATCCCGACGAGCGCGGGCCGGTGCTCGTCGTCCGACGCGTACGCACCGGCGTCGGGATCGATGTACCGGTCGAGCCCGAACACACGCAGCTTGAGCCGGGCGTTCGGTTCGAGATTGCCGGTGACGACGGCCGGCACGAAGCGGCCGTCGGCCGCGACCGCGGTGACGGCCGCCCTCGCCCCGGGCATGAGGACGCCGTCGCGCCGTACGTCCTCCTCGTGCGCGGCCAGCCGCTCCGGCACCGCCTTCAGCATCCGGGGCAGCAGGCGCTCGGCGTCGTCCTCGGGCACACCGTTGTCGAGCAGCAGCCCGCGGATGGCGCGCGGCATGGTCACTCCCGTGCCGCGCGCCGGGAAGCGCCTCGCGGGGCGTCCGACAACCTCCTCGAACGCCTCGCGATACGCCGTCCGATCCACGTCCCCCACGTAGATCAGCGTCCGGTCGATGTCCCACAGCAGCAGGATGGTGCCGTGTTCCCCGCGTGCCGTGGAGTTGGAGCTCATCTCACCTCACTACGCCAGCACGGCGATCCGCTCGGTGAGGTTGCGCGCACCGGCGTGCGACCGACCGCGCGTGGTGCGGCGTGCGGCGGTACGCACGTCGCCGGCCACGTCGGTGAGGTGCTTGCGCAACCGCGCCGACTGCACGCGCTCGGCCAGCGTCACCACCTCGCCGCCCGTCGCGCAGGCGGCGTCGAGGTCACCCGCCCGGGCGTACGCCTGGGCGGCCCGGGACAGGAACAGGCCCCGGGTGCGCTGCTCGGTGGGGTTGAGCTGCTCGGCCGCCCGCCCGAACGACTGGACCGCGGCGGCGGTGTCGCCCATGGCCAGGCTCGCCGACGCCGTCTGCCCGTGGATCTCACCCTCGTTCATCCAGTAGATCCAGTGCGGGTCGTCCTTGCCCGGGCCCTTCACGCAGAGCTCGGCCGCGGTACCCAGCGCCCGCCGCACGGCCTCGCGCTCACCGAGCAGCGCGTGCCCGCGGGCCTGCCGCGTGAGCAGCACGGCCTCCAGGTGGGGCACGTCGAAGCCACGGACCTGCTGCCGGCCGGCCTGGGCCGCGACGATCGCGTCCCGCGGCCGGTCGTTGGCGTAGGCGTGGATGGCGAGGTAGGACAGGGCTCCCGCGCCGAGGCGGGCGTCCTGCGCCGTGTGCGCCGCCCGGAGCGAACCGAGCAGGTAGGCCTGCGCGGCCGAGTGCCGGTCGGCGTCGAACGCATACCAGCCGGCCTGCGAGGCCGTGTCCGCCGCGACACCCGCGAGACGGCGACCCACCGACTCGTCGAAGTTCCCGTGCTCCAGCGCCCGCAGCACGAGAGCGAGGTGGGCGCGCGCCATGTCGGCGACACTACCGCTGCCCGCGCCCGCGTCCATCATCCGCAGCTGGTCGGTGGTGCCCTGGAGGTGATCGCACATCAGCTGCGTCACCCGCGCCCCGCCGACGGTACGCCGCAGCAGTTCCGTCTCCTCCGTCCCCCAGTGGTGCACGTAGGCGGCGAGCGTGAGGCCGCTGAGCATGGCCGCGTTGCCGGCGTTCGGCTCGGCGAACTGCAGTGCCGAGCTCGGTTCCTCGACCGAGACGTCGGACCGGAGCGCCGCGCGGAGCGCGAGCGTCAGGCGGTCGTTGGTCCACGGCTCGACCGGGTCGAGCATCGGGTCGGTCAGGCTCGGCGCGACCTCGCTGTCGACCGCCACGTCCTGCCTCGCGGTGCCCTTCTGGGCCGTCTCGATCTTCTTCCGGCCCGCGGTCCGGACCGGGGCCGTGGCGGTCTTCACGCCGCCCGCGGCCGTCCGGCCGCTCGCGGTTCGTTCGACGGCGCCATCGCCGCGCGACGCCCCGGGCAGCGGCAGCCGCACCAGGTCCACCGGAGTACCCAGCCCCGAGAGGAACTGGACAACGCGGGCGACGTCGGTCAGCTTGCGGTCACCGCACTCGAGCATGGACAGGTAGGACTGGCTCAGCCCCGTCAGCGCGGCGACGTCCTCCTGGCGGAGCGGGACGAGCTGGCGAACCATGCGGCTCACCTGGCCGAAGTCCCAGTCGTCGAGTGCGGCGCGTACCCCTGCGTCGTCCCAGACGTGCGCCGGGACGGTCGGAAGTTCGACCACCGGGACGCGTTCGGTGCGCCGGCACGCCGCGCACTGCTCCTCGGAGTTGTATCGGCTCAACACGCACCCGCATCGAGCGCACGTTCGTGACTTTCTGCTACTGGGCATTTCGCCAGCCTCCCCCTGTTGGCAACCCATGACGTTGTCGTTGTATGACCGACTTTCCCAGATGATTCGTCAAATCGCTCTTCGACTGAGCAGATTACTTCCGTGATATCACCGTGAACGGATGCATGCATGACGAAGAAGCCAAGAATTCACCCGCTTCCGGTACGACATTCCGGACCGTCGTCGCAGGCCAGCGGGCCGAGCCGCCCGCGCGGCGGCAGAAATGGCGTCAAACCGCGCGGGCGGAGGGGCCCTACCGCGGCGTCAGCCCGCCAGGATCGCCGTCATGGCTCGGGAGAGGTACCAGGGGTCGACCACGGCGGTCATCTCGCGGGCCGAGTGCATCGACAGGAGCGCGACGCCGACGTCGACCGTGCGGATACCGAGCCGCGTCGCGCTGATCGGGCCGATCGTCGACCCGCACGGGACGTCGTTGTGCGACACGAACTCCTGGCTCGGCACGCCCGCCGCCACACACGCCGCGTTCCAGGCCGCCGCGCCGTGCGCGTCGGTCGCGTAGCGCTGGTTGGCGTTGATCTTCAGGATCGGGCCGCCGCCCGCGACCGGGCGGTTCGCCGGGTCGTGCCGCTCGGGGTAGTTGGGGTGCACCGCGTGCCCGACGTCGGACGACACGTGGAGCGACGCCGCGAACGACCGCGCGCGGTCCTCCGCCGACGCGCCGAGCGCCGCGTGGATCCGGCCCAGCACGTCCTCCAGGAACGGGCCGGCCGCGCCCGACCGGGACGCCGAACCGATCTCCTCGTGGTCGAAGGCGGCGAGCACGGCGATCCGGCGGTTCACCGCGGCGGTGTTCGCCGCTCCTCCGTTCGCCGCAGCAGTGCCCGGCGACGGCGCCCCGCCGCCCTTCCCCTTCTTCCCGCCGTTGACGCGGGTGAGTAGCGCGGTCAGCGCGGCATGGGCGGACAGGAGATTGTCCAGGCGGCCCGAGGCGAACATCGACTGCCCGGCGCCGAAGGTGCGCGGCGGCTGGGTGTCGGCGACGGTGATGTCGTACCCGGCGATCGTGGCCGGGTCCACCGCCTGCGGCGCGATCTCCGCGAGCACGTCGGCGCCCGACAGGTCGCCCAGCCCCCACACCGGCTGGGTGTGGCGCTGCGCCTCGAGCTTGAGTCCCTCGTTCGCGCCGCGGTCCAGGTGGATGGCGAGCTGGGGGATGCGCAGCAGCGGACCCGTCCGGACGAGGTGCTCGGTGCCCTCGGTCGTCACCACCCGCCCGGCGAGCTCGAGTTCCCGGTCCAGCCAGGAGTTGAGCAGGGGCCCGCCGTACACCTCGACGCCGGCCTGCCACCAGCCGTGCGCGCCGGTGGTGGGCTTCGGCTTGAGCTTGAAGCCCGGCGAGTCGGTGTGGGCGCCGAGGATCGTGAACGCGGCGTCGGGACCGGCGTCGGCCGGGATCGCGAACGCGATCACGGAACCGTCGCGGACGACGACGTACCGCCCACCCGGCACCACGTGCCAGGCGTCGGTCTCGTCCAGCGCCACGAAGCCCGCGACCCGGGCACGACGGGTGACCTCGGCCGCCGCGTGGTACGACGACGGCGACGCGGCCACGAACGCACCGAGGTCCTCGACGTGCTGCTTGGCCGCCTTCGGCGCGGGCTGGCGCGGCGGGATCGACGGCGGCATGGGCGGATTCGAATTCTGAGGGCTCACGCGCACATTATGCGCATCCGAGTCACTGGCCCTGGTCCGGCCCCAGGAAGGTGCGCCAGGTGCCGTCCGGCTCGATCGACATGCGCCAGCCGTGGTACGCGCCGCCGGCGGCACGCCACTCGTCGGCCTGGGCGGGGGTGGCGAAGCCCAGCTCGACGGCGTAGTCCCAGGCGACCGGGTCGTCCTGGTACTCGGGGGACGCGACGGTCGGCCAGACGTAGTTCCCGGTCTCCGGGTCGACGACGGCGACCCCGCTCAGGAGCGTCGCGAGCTTCGCGTACACGTCGTCGCCCTCTTCCGGGAGGGCGAAACGCTCCGCGACCGACACCTCCGCGGCACGGTGGAGCTGGGTGACGCCGGGCTCCTCGATCTCCTCGAGGGCGAGCAGGTCGCAGGCGAGGGCCGCGTCGACCAGCGCCTGCGCGGTCCGCGCCACCGGATCGGGCTCGAACGAGAAGTCACTCGTGTCGTCCAGCCCGGCCGCCGAGCACTCGCCGGGCCCGTCGCCGGGCTCCGGGTCGCCGGCCCCCGCGCTCGGTACGTCCCCGGGATCACCGGACGCCCCACCCGACGGTTCCCGGGACTCTCCGATGCCGGTCGCCGTCCTCTCCGTGGCGACCGTTCCGTCCGACAGGACCTCGACCACCATCGGCTCGCCCGTCACGTAGTTCGCGGCGCCGACGATGACCTCGGTCCACAGGACGGGAACCACCTGGTACTCGCCCGCCGCGAGCACATGCTCGTACTCCACCGGCTCGGAGGACGACACGTCGACGCCTTCCGGCGGATCACAGGCGTTGACGGGGTCGAGCCGGATGTCGGTCCGGGCCAGGCCGGCCTCGTCGTACGTCACCCCCGGCGGCTCCGGATCGAAGTACCGGCTCAGGTTGACGACCTCGCCGTCCCGGATCCACACGGCCGCGGGCTCCAAGTCGAGCGTGCCCCCGCCGGACTTCGGGAGCTCCTGGAGCTCCAGCCCGGCATACGCGGTCGCGGTGTCGCCCTCACCGACACGGTAGGGAGGCCCTTCGAACCTGATCGAGTAGTCGTCGGCGAACCGGGGGACCACCTCCTCGTCCAGGCCGCAAGCGAGCGGGGTCCCTAGGTAGATCTCGGAGGGCACGTACCCGTTCAGGCTCGTGTCCTGCGCGGTCGGGCTCGGTGCCGAGGTGGCGCTGTCCGACGCCGAGGGGTCCGCGGGAAGCAGGGCCTCGTCGCCGAACGGCGTCAGCTGCGCGGCTCCGACGGCGAGCCCGCCGGCGACGGCGAACGCCATGGCCCCGATCCCGCCGATCTTCGTGGCTCGACGCCGGTGGACGCGGTCGCGGACCACGCCGAACTGCAGGTGCATTTCCTCCGTCTCGCCTCCTGGCATCGCGTCCGCGGCGCCGTGCAGTGCGCCGGCGAGGAAGTCCGCGTCGTCACGTTCGGGCAGGTTGCTGTTCATCGGGCGGCCCTCCCTTCGGCCGGATGGAGATCGTCGGGACGGAGCAGGTCCCGCAGCCGGTCGGTGGCATCGGACAGGTACCGCTTCACGGTGCCCTGGGCGGTGCCGAGGACGTCCGCGATCTGCGGGACGGTGAGATCGTCGAAGTAGCGCAGCACCACGCATGCCCTCTGGCGGGGTCCTAGCCGGGCGAGCGCGGACATGACGTCGACCCGGGCCGTGGCGGCCGCGTCCGCGGCGCGGCCGGCGCCGTCGTCGGCGAGCAGGTGCTTGATGTCGTACCAGCGCTGCCGCTTGCGGTAGCCGTCGAGGTAGAGGGTGAGGATCGCGCGGCGTACGTAGCCCTCGGCGTTCTCGAGCGGTGACTCGTCCAGCGCGTGCACGCGCGCTCCCTTCGTGCTTCCGGCCGTCCGCCGGGTGTGGCCGGCCGGTCCGCGGAGCCGGGAGAACACCTTGACGAGTGCGTCCTGCACCAGGTCCTCCGCGAGCGCGCGGTCCCCGGAGAGCATGTAGGCGTAGCGGACCAGCGCGTTGCCGCGCGTGGCCATCAGCTCGCCGAGCTCGTCCTCCCACGCCACGATGGCGTCACCTCCGTGGATCTTTCCGGCCCTTCCGGCCGGACACACTGATCATGACGCGCGGGGTGCGGGGATCGTTGTATCGCCGTGGCGGATGTGCCGTCCGCGGTGCCCGGGCACGCGGAGGTGGTCGACGCCGTCTTCGCCCTTCACACCCATGCGCGGACCGTCGGGGGGTGGCACTGTGATGATCCCTGGGAATCACTGAACAGGGGAGGATGCTCGTGCACGTGCGATTTCTCGGCAAGGATCCCGCGTCGGAACCCAACGGTTCCCCGACGCTCTTCGCGACGGACCGTACCGATCGGGCGACGTACATCGTCCAGGGCTGGAAGGTCAGAGATCCCGAGGCCCGGCAGGAGGTGGGCGAGGTGCCGGACCATGAGGACATCGTGGAGGTACCCGAAGAGGTCATGGTGATGTGGGCAAGGCGCTACCAGCGAGCTGCCAGCCATTAGTGTGGTTCATCCCTCGCTGGGGCATCGGTTACCTTGTCTTCGGTAATGTCGCCTGTTGCCGGATAGAAGAGAGATGCCCGTGCCTCGCACCACAGCGTTGAGCCCTCGCATCCGCGAGGGGCGCACCTCGTTGGGTGCGCGTCTTCGCGACCTCCGGCGAGCTGCTGGAATGACAGGGCAGCAGCTCGCCGACTCGCTGTCGTGGGCGAGGTCGAAGGTCTCCAAGCTCGAGAACGCGCATCAGCCGCCGACGGATGACGATGTCCGCGCGTGGTGCCACGCCACGAACAGCGCCGAGCAGATCGACTCGCTCCTCGCGGAGCTGCACACGCTCCAGACGCGCCACCAGGAGTGGGATCGTGTGCTGCGCGGTGGCATGGCGTCGACGCAGAACGCCGTCGCCCGCCGGGAGGAGGAGACTCGCCTCTTCCGTGGGTACGAGTCGGGGATCGTGCCCGGCCTGCTGCAGACGCCCGAGTACGCGGGCGCGATCCTGGAGCGCGTGAGCAAGACGTGGGGCCGGACGGATCTCGCGGAGGCCGTCGCGGCACGGACGCGCCGGCAGGACGTCCTGCGGAATCCGTCGAAGGAGTTCCGGATCGTCGTCACCGAGGCGGTCCTGCTCTACAACCTCTGCCCCCCGGACGCGATGCTCGGCCAGCTCGACCGGCTCCGCGAGGCCACGAAGCTGACGAACGTCCGCTTCGGCATCATCCCGTTCGACCAGCCGCTGATCGTGACGCCGAAGCATCCCTTCGGGATCTACGACGCCCTGATGGTCGAGGTCGAGACCGTCTCCGCGCTGCTGCAACTGACCCAGGCCGCCGAGGTCGAGGCGTATGTCGCCGCCTTCGACGCCCTGGAGCGCGCCGCCGTCCACGGCAAGCGGGCACGAGCGGTGCTGAGCCGTGCCGCGCAGCAGGTCGCAGCGCGGAAAACCGACGAGAAACATTGAGAAAGTTCCACGTGCGACGCCGTTGGTGAAACTAACATCCAGAGGCATGTGCTCGGTCCACACCCAGGTCACGGCTGATGGGACGCACGCCGTCGTGCGCATCCCGGCCTCCCCCCTCTCCCCCTCGCACGACTCCACGGCCCGCTCGACGCCCCGGGATGTCCCATGACTCCGCGCGGCGACAACGACAGCTCCACGGCGGAGCCGCCCGCCCGGCCTCCCGCCCGCAGGACCGCGGGTGACATCCCGCCGGGGGAGCGCTCGTTCCGGGGGGAGCACGCCACCTGCATGATGTGCGGGAAGATGACCGTGCTGACCTGGGTCGAGGAGACCCGCCGCTATCACTGGATCGCGCGGGGCGAGCCCGCCGACCGGAAGCCGCGGTGCGACGGCGACACGGGGTGGTGGGTCGGCGAGCCGAAGCTGACGGCCCACGTCCCGAAGTTCCGGCGGTGGGACTACGCCGAGGACGAGCTGCTGCAGGGCTCGCTGAACGGCGACAGGTAAGGGGTAGCGCGGGCAGGCGCGGCGGCCTCCAGGAGGTTCACGGTCATGGCTCGGCCCCTGCTCGACCCCTCCCGGCCGGGAGGGGCGCGAGGTCACTCGTCCGGCAGCAGGACGCCGTCCTTGGTGAGCGTGACCGTGACCGGGGCACTCCACGAGGCGGGGTCCTCGACGGCTCGGTCCACGGCGTCCGTGTCGGACTTCCCGGACTCGTCGCCCGTCGGGACGAGGTACTGGTACGCGCGCACCTGATAGGTGCCCGCCGGAAGCTCGGGCGGCTCCGCGGTGGGCCCGCTCGCCTTCTTGTCCGCGCTGTCGTGGCCCAGGCAGGCCGACCTGGTCGGCGGCGTGCCGTAGTGAGTGAAGTCCTCCACGCCTACCGTCGCGTCCTGCACGGCGTCGACGGGGAGCGACACCACGCGGCCGTCCTGGGTCCACACGTAGGAGAGGGGACCCGCCAGCACGTCGTCCGACAACGATCTCGGCGTCCGGGTGACGGCCAGCGTGTTCCGCCGCACGTCGGTGATCCGCAGGCCGTATCCGTCAGCGGATGCCCCGACGCCGACCGCATCCACGGAGCGTCCCTCGCGGTCGTCGGGGAAGAACCTCTGGGGCAGGCGGTCGCCGCAGGCGATCGCGCTGCCCTCCCAGCCGGGCGGCTGGAATCCGAGTATCAGGTGG
The DNA here is from genome assembly GCF_054782975.1 of Myceligenerans halotolerans. NCBI lineage: Bacteria > Bacillati > Actinomycetota > Actinomycetes > Micrococcales > Promicromonosporaceae > Myceligenerans > Myceligenerans halotolerans. The sequence continues at coordinate 18,121 of NZ_BAAGRL010000009.1, read as the reverse complement.
GCCTCGCCGTGCGCTCCCAGGCCGAGCACGTCGGGGGCCGCCGTGAACCCCACGACCCCTGGCGCGTAGCTCATGTCGTGGGGCGGGTCGTACAGCGCGCCGGCCGCGACGAGCGTCACCGCGGCCACAGACATCATCCCGGCCCCCGCGGCCTTGGCCACCCTCCGGGTACGGACCCGGCCGCGCACCGCGGCGTAGGCGTCCTCATGGGGCGGTGCCATCGCCGCACCCCGCCGGGACATCTCTTCGAGTGCGGCGGCAAGACCCGTTCCCGCCCCTGGATGTTCTCCTTCGGGCGGGTGGTCTGCGTTCGTCACAGGCTTCCTCCCGGCTGCACGTCCATGACGTTCTGAAGCGCTGACATGGCGTCCGACAAGTGCCGCTTCACAGTACCCTGCGCGATGCCCAGGGTGGCCGAGATCTGCGGCACCGTCATGTCCTCGAAGTGGCGCAGGACCACCACCGCACGCTGGCGCGGGGACAGCCTTTCGAGCGCCGCCTCGATGTCCGCCCGGGCCGTCGCGGCGTGCTCCGGGCTGCGCGCGCGGCCGTCGTCGGCCAGGAGGTGCTGGATGCCGAACCACCGGGAGCGGCGGCGGAAGCCGTCGACGTAGATGTTGGTCATCGCGCGCTTCACGTAGCGCTCGATGCCCATCGCCGGGTCGAAGCCGGTCCCGTGCGCGTCGTCGCCGAACGGCTGCCCGTCCGCGTCGGCGACGCGCGGCGCGGCCGGGCGCCGGAATCGGGAGAAGGTGCGGACCAGCGCCTCCTGGACCAGGTCCTCGGCCTGGTGCCGGTCACCGCACAGCAGGTAGGCATAGCCGTTCAGAGCGGCCCCTCGATGCATCATGAGGTCGGCCAGCTCCTTGTCCCACTGCGGCACAGGGGCCTCCTGAGGTTTCTCATGTCAGGTCGTCACGAACGAGCGCCCCCGATGGTTGGGGGCAACCGAGAGATTCTTCCGCATCACGGACACCGCTTGCGAAATCAATCTCACCTGACTCAGAGGGACCTCTCAGCATCCTGATACAGACCAGAAGTGAAGAAACAGTGAAGACGGCCGAGCTCCCCCAACGGTTCGGCAGGCAGGCCTCGCACGGCCCGGGCCCAGTCCTCGTGCGTCAGGCCAGCTCGATGCGGTAGCCGCGCTTCACCACGGTCCGGATCAGGTCCCTGCCCGCCGTCTCGCGCAGGCGGGCGATCGCCACCTCCGCGGCGTGCGGGTCCGTGGACTCGCCCGGCAGCGCGGCCAGCACCTGGTCCCGGGAGACGACATCGCCCCCGGCCGCGGCGAGCAGCCGCAGGACCTCGACGCCCGTCGGTGACAGCGGCAGCACCTGCCCGTCCAGCACCGCGACCCGCGCACGGATCTGCAGCGGCCCGGCGACGGTGGCCAGCGCCACGGACTCGATCCGCTCGTAGTGCCCCACCAGGGCCCGCACCAGCGCGCCCAGGCGCCCGCGCTCGGGCTGCAGCGTCTTGATCCCGCGGTCCTCCAGCGGCTTCGCGGTGATGGGTCCGACGGCGGCCATGACCAGCAGATCCGCCTCGACGCGTTCCCGGACGGCCGACAGCACACCCGCCTCCTCGACGGCCCGGGTCCATGCCTCCGAGCCGGGCGCGGAGGTGAACACGACGGCGTCGATCTCCCCCACCGCGGCGGCATCGGCCGAGGCGAGGACCGCGCCCGGGTCCGGAGCCGGACCCCAGCGGTACACGATGAGGCTCGCGACCTGCGCCCCGGCCTTCTCGAACACGTCGTCCAGCCCGTCGGCTCCCGCGCCGTGGTGCTGGATCGCGATCCGCAGCCCGGACACGCCCTCGCTCAGCAGCACCTCCGCCACCTCGGCGGAGGTCTCCGACTCGGCGACCCAGTCGGCCTGCAGCCCGGCTGCCTGGATCGCGCCGCGCGCCTTCGGCCCGCGCGCCACGAGGCGCACGCGCTCGAGCATCGCGGTGAGCGGGCCGTCGAGCCCGTGCGCGTCCGCCGCCTCGAGCCAGGCACGGAACCCGATCCCGGTGGTGACCACCACGACGTCGGGCGGGTCGGCGAGGATCGCGCGCGTCGCGGCGAGCAGCGTCTGGTCGTCGACGTGCGGGATCATGCTCAGCGCGGGTGCGTGGCGGATCGTGGCACCGCGGCGCTCCAGGGCCGCGGCCAGCTCGGCGGCCCGGCGCTCGGCGGTGACGAGCACGGTGCAGCCGGCCATGACCTGTCCCAGGGCAGGCCGGGGCAGGGCCACGCCCTGCGCGGCCTCAGACACCGGCACCTGCCAGTCGCCCGTCACGCGCGCCCCCGAGCAGTCCGTCCGCCGCCACGCCACCGATGACGATGACGGCGGGGGCCACCACACCCTCCGCAGCGGCGGCGTCCGCCGCCTCGTCGAGGCGGGTCCGCGTGACGCGCTGAGCGGGCGTGGAGCCGTTCTCCACGATAGCCACGGGAGTGGCCGGGTCGGTCCCGGCACGCAGCGCCTGCTGAACGATGGTGCTCAGCGACGAGACCCCCATGAGTATCACCAGCGTAGCCGTGTTCTCCCGGACGACCGCGAGCGCGGCGGCGTCGAGGCCGCCGTGCCCGGACGTGATGTGCACGCCGTGGGCGGTCCCGCGGTGGGTGACGGGGATGCCCGCGAGTTCCGGGACGCTCACCGCCGAGGTGACCCCGGGGACGACGTCGACCTCGATCCCCGCCTCCCGGCAGGCGATCATCTCCTCGCCGCCCCTCCCGAAGAGGAACGGGTCGCCGCCCTTGAGGCGCACGACGTGCGCCCCCGCGCGGGCGCGCGCGACGATGATGCGGTTGATCTCGTCCTGCGGGACGGGATGGTGCCCGGACGTCTTGCCCACGTGGACGACGTCGGTGGTGGCGGGCAGGTCGTCGAGGACGCCGACGGCGCCGAGCCGATCAGCGACGACGACGTCGGCGCTCTGCAGGGCCCGCCACGCCCGCAGCGTGAGCAGGTCGACGGCGCCGGGCCCGCCGCCCACGAGGGTGACCCGTCCCCGCGCGCAGTGATCGGAGCCGGGACGGCGTGCCGCGCCGCCCGGCTCCGACACCGGCCGGGCCGTCACCCGGGTCCTCACGCCGGCACTCCCACGTGGACGACGCCGTCGAGCACCCGCGCCGGGTAGGCCGTCAGGCCGGCCGCGAGGCCTGCCTTCGGTTCCTTGTCGGCCGTGACCAGGCACTCGCCGGTGACGAGGGAGAACACCTGCTTGTAGATGGGCGATGCCACGGTGGGCACGCCGCCCCGGGTTCCGACGATCCCGCGGGACAGGACGTACGCGCCGGAGAACGGGTCGAGGTTCTGCACCGCGTGCACCCGTGCGCCGTCGTGCGGCTCGGCCAGCAGGAAGACGGCGATCTGGACGCCGCCGAGCAGCGCGGCGACGCCGCGCTCGGGCATCAGGTCGTCCACCGGGCACACGGCGTGCCACACGAGATCGCTGGACACGTCCATGCCCTCGCCTCCTTCCGACACCTCGGCGAGCGCGACGGCACCGCCGGGCGCCGCCACGGTCGGGGACTTGTCGCGTTCCGACTCGCGTTCCGGGACGGTCATGAGCGCACCTCCAGGTTGGGGCCCGAGATCAGGACCGGCGCGTCCTCCGCGCCGGAGAGGGCCGCCGCGCGTTCCTCGTCGGTGGCGGGGCGGTGCTGGCCGCGCTCGGAGACGTACGCGAGGTTCGGGTCCGCCTCCTCCGGCGCGTTCACGAACGACGTGAAGCGCCGCAGCTTCTCGGGATCGTCGAGCACGGCCTTCCACTCGTCCTCGTAGTTGGCGACGTGGTGGGCCATGGCGGCGTCCAGGTCGGCGCAGATGCCGAGGGAGTCCTCCATGACGACCTGGCGTACGCCCTCCAGGCCGCCCTCGACCTCGTCCATCCACGGGGCGGTGCGCTGCAGGCGGTCGCCCGTGCGGATGTAGTACATGAGGAAGCGGTCGATGGCGGTCAGGAGCTGCTCGCGGGTGAGGTCCTCGGCCAGCAGCTTGGCGTGCGCGGGACGCTGGCCGCCGTTGCCCGCGACGTAGAGGTTCCAGCCCTTGTCCGTGGCGATGACGCCGACGTCCTTGCTCTGGGCCTCGGCGCACTCGCGGGCGCATCCGGACACGCCCATCTTGAGCTTGTGCGGGGCGCGCAGGCCGCGGTACCGCAGCTCGAGCTCGACCGCCATGCCCACGGAGTCCTGCACGCCGTACCGGCACCAGGTGGAGCCCACGCAGGACTTCACGGTGCGCAGCGACTTGCCGTACGCGTGGCCGGACTCGAAGCCGGCGTCCACGAGGCGGCGCCAGATGTCGGGCAGCTGCTCGACGCGCGCGCCGAACATGTCGACCCGCTGGCCGCCCGTGATCTTCGTGTACAGGCCGAAGTCGCGCGCGACCTCGCCGACGGCGATGAGCCCTTCCGGGGTGACCTCGCCGCCGGGCATGCGCGGCACCACCGAGTAGGTGCCGTCCTTCTGCATGTTGGCCAGCATGTGGTCGTTGGTGTCCTGCAGCGCGGCCTGCTCGCCCGCGAGGATGTGGCCGTTGCCCTGGCTCGCGAGGATGGAGGCGACGACGGGCTTGCAGATGTCGCAGCCGCGGCCGGGGCTCGTGGCGCCTTCGGGGGCGCGCCCGAACCGGCCGATGATCTCGCTGAACGTGTGCAGGTCGGCCACGCGGACGGCGTCGAACAGCTGGGCGCGCGTCAGCTCGAAGTGCTCGCACAGCGCGGTGCTGACCTCGATGCCGGCCTTCTCCAGCTCGGTGTTGGTGAGCTTCTTGACCACCGGGAGGCAGGCCCCGCAGGTGGTGGCCGCCTTGGTGCAGGCCTTGACCCCGGGGACGTCGGTGCAGCCGTGCTCCGTCACGGCGGCGCGGATCTCTCTGGCCGACACGTTGTTGCAGGAGCAGACGGCGGCGTCGTCCGGGAGTTCGAGTCCACCGAGGGCGGCGCCGTTACCGCCCTCGGGGAGAATGAAGCTGCTCGGGTCCCCCTCGGGCAGCTGGGCGCCGAGCATGGGCCGCAGCATCGCGTACGGGCCGGCGTCGCCGACGAACACGCCGCCCAGGAGGGTGCGGGCGTCGTCGGACAGCACGAGCTTCTTGTAGATGCCCGCGACCTGGTCGGCCCAGACGACCTCGACGCAGCCGTCGGCCCGGCCGTGGGCGTCGCCGAACGAGGCGACGTCGACGCCGGACAGCTTGAGCTTGGTCGCGGTGTCCGCGCCGGGGAAGGTCGCGTCGCCGCCCAGCAGGCGGTCGACGACGATCTCGGCCATGGTGTAGCCCGGCGCGACGAGGCCGATGCAGCGGCCCTCGATGCAGGCCACCTCACCGATCGCGGACACGTCCGGGTCGCTGGTGCGGCAGGCGAGGTCGACGACGGCGCCGCCGCGCTCCCCCATCTCCAGCCCGGCCTCCCGCGCCAGTTCGTCGCGGGGGCGCACGCCCGTGGCGACGACGACGATGTCGGTGTCCAGCCGGCCGCCGTCCGCGAACTCCATGCGTCCGACGTGGCCGGTGCGCTTGTGCGGCTTGAGCTCCTTGGTGGCGGTGTCGGTGCGGACCGCGATGCCCTTGTTGTTGATGAGCCGCTTGAGGGCCTCGCCGCCGCCCAGGTCGATCTGCACGCCCATGAGGTGCGTGCCGAACTCGATGACGGTGGCGTGCGCGTCGAGCGCCTTGAGCGCGCCCGCCGCCTCCAGGCCGAGGAGGCCGCCTCCGATCACGGCACCACGTAGGGGCTTGTTCGGGCTTGCCTCTCTCTTCTGCTCGACCCAGCCGCGCAGGGCCGCCAGGTCGTCGATGGTGCGGTAGACGAACACGCCCGGGAGGTCGGCGCCCGGGATGGGCGGCACGAACGGGAAGGATCCCGTGGCCAGCACGAGGTGGTCGTAGTGGTGCTCGCGGTCGAGGCGGTCGGTGACGGTCTTCCGTTCCCGGTCGATCGCCGTGATCCTGCGGTCGCGGTACAGGGTGACGAGCGGGTCGTCCCACAGCTCGGGCTCGCCGAGCGCGAGGGCCTCGGGCCCCTCGGTGAACCAGCGGCTCAGGCCGACGCGGTCGTAGGGGGGCCGGGGCTCCTCGGCGAAGACCTCGACGGAGTAGCGGCCTTCGGGGTCGCGGGAGCGCAGCGCCTCGACGAAGCGCTGCGCGACCATGCCACCGCCCACGACGACGACGCGCTGCGTGTCGTCGCTCCGGGCGGCTTCGCGCTGGGTGTCGCCCGCAGGTCCGGGCACGGATGAGTTGACCATGTCTTGACCGTAGGTGGGCACCTTTTCGGTACCGTGCGACGACGGTTGCACGGCGGGAACATCTTCCTCACGCGGCGTGGAGCCGCCCTGTGAGCCGCCCGTCATGCCGGCACCTGCGCATCGCTCGCGTCACGGTCCGTGGCCGGCTGCCGCGACGACCTCACCCAGGCCGCGATCCCGCAGACGGCCTCCTCGCAGGATCCGCAGCCGGTGGTCGCGCGGGTCTCCGCGGCGATCTCTTCGAGGGAGTCCTTCCCGTCGGCGCAGCAGGCGGCGATCTCGCCCTTGGTGACGCCGTTGCACCGGCACACCACGGCGTCGTCCGGCATGTGTTCCGGCGAGTCGACGGGCGCGGCGGTCGGCATGATCGGCGTGAGCAGCAGGAACGCCGGGTCGGCCGGGACGGGGGTGCGCCGCGTGTAGGCGGCGGTGAGGTCGGCCGCAACGCGTGGGTCGCCCACGCACGTGGCGCCCACCAGGACGCCGTCGGCCACCACCGCCTCGACGAACCGGCCCGCGGCCGGGTCGGCGAGCCGCACCGCGCGCTCACCGGGCCGGGGCGCCCGGCCGAGGCCGGCCGCTCCCATGCTGACGATGCTCAGTTCGCCCGCCTTGACCTTGACCACGTCGGTGCCGCGCGTCTCGATACCCCGGTCCGACGGCGTCCGCGACACCGCCTGCGAGCCGAGCAGCGTGCCGAGGCGCACGGCCATGGACGGACGCCCGCCCTGCTCGGGGAGGCGGAGGTGCTCGCGGGGACCGGATGACGCGCCGACGGCCGGCTGGTCGAGGCCCGCGGTCTCCCGCGCGGTGGCCGCGGCACGTGCGGCGGCCTGGTCGGCGAATCGCTCGGCCAGGCGCCGCGCCTGGTCCCAGCCCTCGGCCACGAGGCCGCGCGATCCCTCGGGCGGCTGGGCGCAGTCGCCGACGGCGCAGACGACGTCGTCGTCCGGGCTGGTCAGATCGTGTCCGACGACGATGCCGCGGTCGGTCGTGAGCCCGGCCGCCTGGGCGATCCGGGACGTCGGCACCGTCCCGGTGGACATCACGACGAGGCCCGCCGCGACGACGTCGTCGTCCCCGAGCCGGACGCCGACGACACGGCCGCCGGCCACGAGCACCTCGCTCGGCAGCACCCCGGCGCGGACGGTCACGCCGCGGGCGGCGAGGCCGTCGGCGAGCACCTCGCCGGCGGGACCGTCGAGCTGGCGCGCCATGAGCGAGGGGGCGCCGTCGACGATGGTGACCTCCAGGCCACGGGCGGCGAGTCCGTAGGCGGCCTCGACGCCGAGGACGCCGCCGCCCACCACCACGGCGCGCGGGGTGTTCACGGTGGCGGCGACGATCTCGCGGGCGTCGTCGAGGGTGCGCAGTGCGTGCGCGCCGGCCGGGAGTCCGGGAACGCCGCCCGTGCCGAGACCCGGGACCGGGGGGATCCGCGCCTCGGACCCGGTGGCCAGGACCAGGTGGTCGTAGGGGTGCCGGGTGCCGTCGTCGGCCACGACCACCCGCGCCTCGCGGTCGATCGAGACCGCGCCGACGCCGCGCCGCAGGTCGACCCGTTCCAGGTCGGGCGTCGGCATGCCGATCGCGGCGACGTCGGTGCGGCCGGCGATGACGTCGCTCAGCAGCACGCGGTTGTACGGCTCGTACGGCTCGGCGCCGAGGACGGTGATGTCGAAGGCGTTGTCGGTGTCGCGGCGCAGCAGTTCGTCGACGAACCTGCCGCCGACCATGCCGAAACCGATCACGACGATCCGCAAAGGGACTCTCAGACTCATGCGGGGGTCTCCTCGAGTGTGGGGGCGGACTCGGGGCGGGCGCCGGGGGCTGGGCCCGGCACGGTGCCCGGCGGGAGGCCGTCGGGCACGGGTGCGATCTCCACGGCGCACACCTTGAACTCCGGCATCCCGGAGATCGGGTCGGTGGCGTCGGTGGTCACGCGGTTCACGGAACCCACGCCGGACCAGTGGAACGGCATGAAGACGGTGTCGGGGCGGACGGCGTCGGTCCAGCGTGTGGTCGCCTCGACGAAACCGCGGCCGGTGGTGAGGCGGGCGCGGGCGCCGTCGGGCACGCCGATCCGGAAGCCGAGCACCGGATGGATCTCGATGTAGGGCTCGGGGACCAGCCGCTCCAGCTCGGCGACGCGGTGGGTCTGCGCGCCCGACTGATAGTGCTGCAGGACGCGGCCCGTGACCAGGTAGAGCGGTGCGCCCGGGCGGACGTCGTCGGACGGGCCGTTGTGGTCGACGGCGATCATGCGCGCGCGTCCGCCGGGGGTGGGGAAGCCGTCGAGGAACAGGCGCGGCGTGCCGGGGTGGTTCTGCTGGCCGGGCCGCTCGGCGGACGTCGCGCTCGGAGCGGGCGAGTCGTGCGGTTCGGCGGCTTGCTGCGGTTCAACGGAGCCGGGCTCGGCGAGCGACGGTCCTGCGGGGACCGGCGCGCCGGGCAACGCCTCTACGGGGGCCGACTCGGCAGGCACGGGCCAGAAGTAGCCGGGGCCGGACTCGGCCTCGTCGGCGTCGAGGCGGGCGTGGGAGAGGCCCGAGTAGTCGGCGACGCCGCCCCGCGACGCGAGGGCCAGCTCGTCGAACACCTCGGCGGGGTCGGTGGGGAACCGCACCGCGCCCGGCTCGGTCTCGCCCGGCGTGCCGAGGCGGCGGGCCAGCTCGGCGAGGATCCACAGCTCGGACCGGGCCTCGCCGGGCGGGTCCGCGGCACGACGGCGGCGGATGACCCTGCCCTCCAGGGACGTCATGGTGCCTTCCTCCTCGGCCCACTGCGTGACCGGGAGGACGACGTCGGCCAGCAGGGCGGTCTCGGACGGGACGAAGTCGGAGACCACCAGGAGGTCGAGCGACCTCAGCCGCTCGACGACCGAGTCCGCGTTCGGCGCGCTGACGAGCAGGTTCGACCCGTGCACCAGGAGCGCGCGGGGACGGATGGCGGCGCCCGCGGCGGCCGGAGCCGGGGAGGACGGCGCGGCAGCGGGCGGCGCGGCAGCGGGCGGCACGGCAGACGACGACGGGGTAGACGACGGCGCGGCGGACGTGTCCGGCGATCCGCCCCGCGCCGGCGCATCCGTCGCGGACGGGCGTGCCCCCAGCGACTGGAGCAGCTGCACCGCCGGCTTGCCCGGGCCCGGCAGCGACTCGGGGGTCACGCCCCAGACGCCGGCGACGTACTCGCGCGCGGCGGGGTCGTCGATCTTGCGGTAGCCGGGGAGCTGGTCGGACTTCTGGCCGTGCTCCCGACCGCCCTGCCCGTTGCCCTGGCCGGTGACGGCGCCGTAGCCCGAGCCCTCACGGCCCACGAGGCCCAGGGTGAGCGCGATGTTGATCGCCGCCGTCACGGTCGCGGTGCCCTGCGCGGACTGCTCCACGCCCCGGCCGGTCAGGACGTACGCGCCACGACCGCCGTGCACCGGCGCCGCCACGGCGAGCAGCCGCGCCACGCGGCGCAGATCCTCGGCCGGGACGCCGCACACGGTCTCGGCACGCTCGGGCCACCAGGCGGCGACCGAGCGGGCGACGTCGTCGAACCCGGTCACCCGCTCGGCGAGGTACTCGCGGTCCGCGAGACCCTCGGCGAGGAGCACGTGCAGCAGAGCGAGGAGCACCACCATGTCGGTGCCGGGGACGGGCTGCAGGTGGACGCCGGCGCCGTCGTCGGTCAGCCTGGCGGTGGCGGAGACGCGCGGGTCGACGACGACGAGCCCGCCGGTGCCGCGCCGGCCGGCCTCGCGCGCTCCGGCGAGATGCTGCACGGCGGGCGGCATCGTCTCGGCCAGGTTCGAGCCGAGCAGCAGCACGACGTCCGCGCCGCCGACATCCGCGAGCGGGAACGGCAGCCCGCGGTCGGCGCCGAGGGCGCGGTTGGTCGCGGCCGCCGCGGACGACATGCAGAACCGGCCGTTGTAGTCGATGTTCGGGGTCTGCAGCACGATGCGTGCGAACTTGCCGAGCGCGTACGCCTTCTCGTTGGTGAGCCCGCCGCCGCCGAACACGGCCACCGACTCGGGGCCGTGCGCGGCCCGGAGCGCGGCGAGCTTCCCGGCGACCAGGTCGAGCACGGTGTCCCAGCTCGCGGGGACCAGCGGATCCTCCGCCGACGCCGCCTGAGGAGCTTCCGGCGCCGGCCGGTCACCGCCGGCCACGCGATCGTGTGCGACCACGCCATCGTGCTCGACCACGCCATTTTCGCCGGTGTTGACGTCACCATCAGCCGGAATGGCGTGGTCGCGCAGAACGGCGTGGTCGCGCCCCGCCGTCTCACGGGTCGAGGCGGGCAGGAGGGAGCGGCGGATCAGGGGGGTCGTGATGCGGTCTCGCGCCGTCAGGACGGACGCGGAGGTCCAGCCCTTCTGGCAGAGGCCGCCGCGATTGGTGGGGAACTCGCGCGGGGTGACCGTGAGGGGAAGTGCGCGCCGGGCGCCGCCGTCGGGCGACGGGCCGTCCGAGCCACGACCGCCGTCGTGCACGGACGAGGCGGTGGCGGGCGCGCCCCCGGCGCCGGGCTCGGTGCCCGGCGCCAAGGACATGCCGCACTGCAGGGCGCAGTAGGGGCAATGGGTGTCGGCCATCATCAGACCTTCGCGGCGCGCATCTCGCCGCGCCCGTAGACGATCCAGCAGACGGCGGCCATCAGGGCGTACATCCCGATGAACAGCCAGAACGCGGGGACGAGCGATCCGGTCGTGGTGGTCGAGACCGCGAACCCGCGGGGGATCAGGAAGCCGCCGAACGCGCCCGCGGCTCCCGCGATGCCGATGCAGCCGGCCGCCATCTTCGGGGTGAGGCCGGCGACCCGGAAGACCGCGGGGATCATCCGGTACACCGAGCCGTTGCCGACGCCGGTGAAGATGAACAGGAACATGAAGGACCCGAAGAACACCGGGAAGTTGTGCGTGCCGAGCGACCAGATCGCGCCCACGGTCCCGGCCGCCATCGCGGCGAAGGAGACGAGGGTGATCGACACGCCGCCGAGCCGGTCGGCGAGGATCCCGCCGAGCGGGCGGGCCACGGAGCCGACCAGTGCGCCCATGAACGCCAGCGACAGGGACACCTCCGGGAACTGGTTGTTCATCAACGTCGGGAACGCGCCGGCGAACCCGATGAACGACCCGAACGTGCCGATGTAGATGAAGCTGATGAGCCACGTGTGCTTGCTGCGGGTGGCGATGGCGAACTGGCGCGGGTCGGCCTTCGCCGTGCTGAGGTTGTCCATGAACCGCCAGGCCAGGAACACCGCCAGCAGGATGAACGGGACGAACACGTAGGCGGCGTTCTGCAGCGCGACACCGGCGCTCGTCACGATCACGAGCGGCACCACGAACTGCACGGCCGCCGTGCCGACGTTGCCGCCGGCCGCGTTCCAGCCAAGCGCCGCGCCCTTCTCCCTCTCGGGGTAGAAGAACGAGATGTTCGCCATCGACGAGGCGAAGTTCCCGCCGCCGAAGCCCGCGAGCGCCGCGACGGCGAGGAGCACCCCGAAGGAGACGCCGGGATTCTGCACCACGATGGCGAGCCCCGTGCACGGGATGAGCAGGAGGGCGGCGGAGACCATGGTCCAGTTGCGGCCGCCGAACACGGGGACGGCGAGCGTGTAGGGGATGCGCAGGGTCGCGCCGACCAAGGCGGGGAGGCCGATGAGCCAGAACATCTGGTCGGTGGTCAGGGCGAAGCCCGCCGCGGGGAGCTGCGGTACCACGATGGACCAGACGGCCCAGACGCAGAAGCCGAGGAACTCGGCGAAGATCGAGGGGAGGAGGTTGCGGCGGGCGATACGGCGGCCGCCGTCGTTCCAGAAGGTGGGATCCTCCGGGTCCCAGTGCTGGATCCAGCGGCCGGTGCGGTGGTGGCGGCGCTCGGCGGCGGCGCTGATGCTCGCGGCCTTGGCTGCTTCCAGGGCGTGCGCGGGGGCCGTCGCCGCGTCGCCGGCCTCTACGGCGGTGGCGGCGTCGAGGGTCGTCGTCACGCCGTCCCGCGCCACATCGGTCGCGGTCGCCGCCTGTGCGACGGCGGTAGTGGGGTTGTCTTCTCGGGCGGTCGGTGCGGACACGTGGTGCCTCCCTGATGGCTTGGTGCCCGACGACGTCGGGCAACCGGGAACGATGTCCCGGCACCGGCCCGACGTCGGACCGGATGCGACGACAGTAGGAAAACGGTGTTTCCATGCCGGTCATGAGGCGGTGAAGCAACCGTAAGAAAGAACGCACAGGTGCTTGGGGGGCGGTGTGAGACCGCGCGGGGCGTGCCCCTCCCGGCTCACAGGTAACGCCGGCCGGCAGTGAGGCCCGCGCAACCCGTCGCGAACAGCGGACGACTAGCGTGGACGTCGTGGAACCGACGCCCCGTACCGTGGCCGAGCACGTCGAACGCGTGCTCGCGATGGTCGCGCCGCTGGCCGCGTACGAGGTGACGCTGGGGGATGTGGTCGGCGGCGGTGCGGTCGGCTGGTTGTCGTGTGGGGTGGAGCGTGGTCGGTCCGATGTCGTGTGGTCGGTCCCCCGAGCGACCGATCACACGACATCGGACCGACCACACGACAACCGGCCGACCGCTCGACAGCCGACCGATCTCCCCGTGCTCGCCGAGAACCTGTGCGCCGCAAGTCCTGTGCCGGCCTTCGATCACTCGGCCATGGACGGTTATGCGGTCCGCGGCGACGATCTGCCGGTGACCGGCGACCCGGTGACGCTCCAGGTCGTGGCCGACATCCCCGCCGCGGCGGCCGAACCTCGCGAGCTGGCGCCGGGCACCGCGGCCCGGATCATGACCGGCGCGCCCATCCCGCCGGGGGCGGACGCCGTCGTCCCCGTGGAACGGACGTCTACCGGCCGGTTCGACCCAGCCGCGGAAGCCCGGCCCGGCACGGCGGACACCGTGACGCTGGCGCGGCAGCCCCGCGACCACATCCGCCGGCAGGGCTCGGACATCGCGGTGGATGCCGTGCTCGCGCGCGCCGGTCAGGAGCTGACCGCGCCGGTCGTGGCGGCGCTCGCCGCCGCCGGCGTCTCCCGGGTCCGTGTCCGACGGCGGCCACGGGTGGCAGTCATCGCGACCGGCTCGGAGCTCGTGCCGTCGGGAGCACCGACCCTGCCGGGTCAGATCACCGACTCGAACTCGCTCATGCTCGCCGCCGCCGCACGAGCCGCCGGGGCGGACGTCATCCGCCTGGGCCCGGTGCCCGACGACCCGGAAGCGCTCCGCGCCGCCCTGGACGATGCGGCGTTCGGCCGGCCCGGGCCGGAACATTCCGCCGCGACGGCAGGGGCACGTGTCGATCTGATCGTGACCGCCGGGGGCGTGTCGGCCGGGGCGGCGGACGTCGTACGGGCCCTGCTCTCGGCCGGGAACAGCGTGCCGTCCGGGGGCGGTGCGGACGTCGCCACTGTCGGTGGTGGAACGGGTGCCGGAGCGGCGTCGCGGTCGGGCGGGCCCGACATGCGGTCGGCGATGCCGCCGGCCGGGTCCACCGCATCGTCCGGGGCGGTGTCCGACGTCGACGTCGCCGCCGTGGGGATGAAGCCCGGGCGTCCGCAGGCGCTGGCGCGCTGGCGGGGAGTGCCGTGGGTCGCCGTGCCGGGTACTCCGGTGGCCGCCTACGTCTCGTTCGCGATGTTCGTGCGTCCCGCGATCGGGCGGCTGCGCGGTCTCCCGGGGGTGAGCACCGCGCCGGAGACCCGCCCGGCCGCCGTCGGGTGGAAGAGTCCGCGGGACCGGGAACAGGTCGTGCCGGTGCGGGTGCTGGCCCAGGGCGTCGAGCCCACCGGGGACGGACACCATCTGTCGGCGCTGGTAGCGGCGGACGCACTCGCCGTCGTTCCCGCCGGCGTCGAGAAGGTCGACCCGGGCGACCCGGTACCGGTGATCCCGCTGTGAACGCCGGCGGACGCGCGGGAGGCACTGGCGGCGACGCTCCCGGAGCGACAGGATCCGCTGCCGCGGACGACGCAGTCGACGGCACGGCCGGAGGCCCCACCGTCGGCGGCCCCCTCACACATGTTCCCGCCACACAGCGCGACGCCCGCCTCGAGCCGTACGACGCGATCGTGCTCGCCGGCGGTCGCGCGTCCCGGCTCGGTGGCGCCACCAAGCCAGGGTTGCTGTCCGGCGGCGTCCCGCTTCTCCATCTCGCGCTGGACGCGGCGCAGGGGGCGCGCCGGATCGCCGTCGTCGGCCCCGACGACCTCGCGGGGGTGATCGCCGCCCACCCGGCCGCGCCCAGGACCGTCCTGACCAGGGAGGATCCTCCGTTCGGTGGCCCGGTGGCCGGTATCGCCGCGGCCTTCGACGCGCTCGTACCTCCGGCGCCGGCCGAGGCGCCCCCGACGAGCGACACTCGTGTGGTCGGGGGTTTTCCGCGTGGTCGGGCAAGTGATCGACCGACCACACGGATAACCCCCGACCACACGAAGCCGGACGGACCGCCGTCCCCTCCCACTGCCGACCACGCCGAGCCTGGATCGCCGTGGGTGCTGCTGCTCGCCGTCGATGTGCCGCGGGTTGGCGAGGCCGTACCGCAGCTGTGGCGCGCCGTCCGGGGTGAGAGCGGGGCGGACGGGGCGTACCTTGTCGCCGGCGGGCGGTCGCAGTGGCTCGTCGGGCTGTACCGCGCCGATGCGCTCGCCGAGCGTCTGGCCGCGATCGCCGTCGGACACGATGCGCCTTCCGGGCGCGGCGCCTCCGTGCGACGCCTCGTGAGCGGTCTCCGCCTGCTCGAAGTTCCGGATCCTGGCAGTCTGTCCGCAGACGTCGACACGTGGGACGACGCCGAACGGCTCGGCGTCCGCCCCGGGCCCGCATCGAAGGAGTGACCATGACCGACCTGAAGACCTGGATCTCCGCCCTGGAGACCGAACTCGGGCTCGAGCCCGGGACCGTCGACATGAACGCGGTCCTCGACCTCGCACGCGACGCGGCGCACGCCGTCGCGCGCCCGGCCGCCCCGGTGACCACGTACGCCGTCGGCTACGCGGCCGGGGTGGCCGCGGCCACCGGCACCACCACGGACGCGGCCCGCAAGGCCCTGGCACTGGCGAACCGCTGGCCGGAAGAGGGCTGATCCACGGCCTGCGCGGGTGAGCGACGGTCACGACGACGTCCCCCACCCGCGCGGCCGTTCAGGACAGTCGAACGTGCTGCCGACCTCTACCGACAAGGATCGCGCATCCGACACTCCTACCACTTATAAGTGGTAGGCTTTTTCGGTAGTGAATGCACCATGAGCGCAGAAGGGAGTGACGTCATGTCCACACTCACAGCCAGGACGTCGATCACCGTCAGCGACGCCGAGGCAAAGCAGGCACAGCACGTCGGCCAGGAACGCTCACCGCACGAACCAGTGACGTGGGTCGTCGAACGGGGCGATGAACGAGTCCAAGTTCCCGCGGAGCTCAGTGCCGTCATCAGCCAGGTCGTCGAGACCATCGCGCGAGGCGGAGTAGTGACCGTCGGGAGGATGCCAGAAGAGCTGACAACGACCGTCGCGGCACGTGAGCTGGGCATCTCCCGGACCACGCTCCTGAAGATGGTCGCGGCGGGCGAGCTGCCGGCGCACAAGGTCGGGAGCCACACCCGGGTCCGATCCGCGGACGTACTCGCTGCGAAGAGGGCTCGCCTCGCCCGGCAGCGCAAGGCGCTCGAAGAGTTGATCGAGCTGGAGGACGCCATGGAGCGCGAAATCTAGAGCGGCAATCTAGTCTAGACGGGTGCAAATCCGCGTCCTCCCCGATGCCAACATCCTCTTTTCCAGGACGCTCCGTGACTGGCTTCTCTTGTCACAGACTGTCTCAGACAGCGAAGTCTTCGCCGTGTACTGGACGGAGGACATCCTTGCCGAGACGGTCTACCGACTGCGACGCAGTTTTCCGGACTGGGACGGCGGAAGGATCACCACGATCCGCGACCGGATCGCGCAGGTACTCGAGGGCGGCAGAGTCGACGACTTCCCCGTCGGTGCCGCCTTCCCGGGATCCGATGCGAACGACCGGCACGTACACGGGGCAGCCCTGGCGTGCAACGCTGACATAGTTCTCACCGACGACGCCGGGTTCAGCCGGATCGAGGACACGCTCCCGTACGAGGTTTATAGCGCCGACGACTTCTTCGTTCTCCTTGACGACAGCTCACCCGAGACGGTCCACGCCGTTACCGAGCGACAGGCGCGTCACTTCTGGCGCACCCGCGGCGAGGCCGACCTCTGTGCACCGCTGAAGCTGGCAGGGTGCCCGGAGTTCGCAGAGCGTGTGCGCGTCCACCTTCAGCAACTTGACACGTCGGACTGGTAGCTGGGGAAGATCCGCCCCTGCAAACCTTTCTGGGGGCAGCACGGGATCTTCGCGCTCGCACAGCGCCCGGGGCGGCACTGCCGCGGAAGAGGGCTGATCCACGGCCTGCGCGGGTGAGCGACGGTCAGAAGAGGACGTCCTGGCCCGTCTCCCCCGGTGTCTCCTTCGGCCTGGCGACAGGTGACGTGGTGGCGGTGAGGGTTGCATCGTGGGCGGCTCGGGTCAGGGACCAGCCTTGGAGCAGGCCCGTGTCGAGCAGCACGATCCCGCATGGCGTGGTCAGGTACAGGTCGCGTCCGATGCGGCAGGTGACCTCGCCGCTGATCGTCGATCCCGCGTGCAGGGGGTCGATCTGCCGGGTGGGCGCGACGCCGGCGTCGGGCAGCCCGTAGGTTCGGGTGTGATCCACGGGCCCGGCGGGGGTCCGGGTCTGTCCGGGCGGCCAGTCCATGCCTTCGGCCTGCTCGGCGATGGCCATCAGCTCGTCGTCGCGGGACGACGTCGTCCCCGGCGCGGCGCGTGCGGCGCGTTTGCGGGCGGTGCCGACCTGTTGCGGCAGGCCGAGCGCCGCGCTGAGCAGGGACTCGCACCGGCGGGCGGACAGCAGAGTCCCGGACGACAGGAACAGCGAGGACAGTGCGCCCTGTTCGAGCAGCCGGGCGTGTCCGCGCTCCGCGGCGGTGATTCCGGCCTTGACGATGCTCCCGTGGTGGGCGAGGTAGACGGTGAACCGGCGCGGGTCGTCGAGCTTCGTGTCGGTCGCGATGGACCGCGTGCGGGCGATCGCGGCGCACGAGGCGCACTGGCCGGACTTCGCTTCCGGCGCGATCGTGGCGCGGGCGGTGCAGGGGATGCGGCGCCCGTCCCACCACAGGCCGACGCATCGCCGATCGGCACCGACGGTCGCGGAGAACGGCACACCCATGTCCACCTGGCTGCTGCGCGTCTTGCCGGTCGGAGACAGCCACGCCAGCGCCGCGGCCGGGCTGCCGGTCCCGGTCCAGACGAGCCCGGTCGGCCGCCAGGCGGATACGGGCGTGTCGGTCATGGGGTGGCTCCCAGCGGTCGCAGGAGCTCGGGGTCGTCGGTCAGGGACTGGCGGCAGCGCAAGCTATCCACGGGCGACACGTTCTCATAGGACGGCAGTCGTCCCTCCGAGGATGGGCCGGGCTCGGTGCGGGTCAGGTGGCGGGAAGGTCCGTCTCGGAACTCGCCGTCGTACGTCCTGGGTCCATACGCGGGCCGGGGCCCGGTGTGGGTCCCGGCCCGCTCCCGCCGCTGGTCTGGGTGACGGCGGGCCTGCGGCCGGTGCGGGGCGGTGCACCGGCCGCAAGATCTGTGGTGACCGGCTCAGTGGCGGCTGGCCGGTTCGGTGACGAGCTTGCCTGCGGCGATGGCGTTCAGGATGGACGCGGCTCCGTGCTGCTCAAGGGTGCCGGTCGTGATGTCGGCAGCGGCGCGCACGACGGCGGGCGCTCCGGCCATGGCGACGGCGGTGGCGGCCCACCGAAACATCGGCAGATCGTTGTGCGCCACGAGGCGCTGTTTATCCGTGTGGAGGTGAGAGACCTTTGCTG